>JAKBSX010000623.1 GCA_021844725.1 Actinomycetes bacterium
CACTAACCCACGCTTCAATCTCCGTCCTTAGCCACAACATGGGGCGATTTGGTCCAAGATTGATCACAGGCTTTGGCATATCCGGATACCTACGTTGATACAGACTTACACTATTTGGCTGCGAAAGTCCAAGAATCTCTGCAACACCACGAGAATCAATCAAATCTTCGGTAGGCACAAGCGGACTCATGACTATTTAGTCTACAACTGTTGACTCTGTCACATCCACAAGCTAGTATACAGGTATAGACAAATGAGTGGTTCCGAGGTGCGGTAACACCCCGGAACCTTGGCAAGACCTAAGAAGGAGGTCCTACCATGGAAGAGCTTAGAGCTCAATTTCTGTCATCGCTACCCTCAGATGGGCGCATTACTCTATCAATCGATGAAGTCGCAAGTCTTCTTTGCATCGGTCGAAGTTCGGTGTATGAAGCAGTTAGACGAGGCCAGTTACCTTCCCGCCGACTTGGAAGAAGGCTACTAATACCGGTTCCAGCTCTTCTTGGCTGGTTGGGCTTAGTCGATCCAATCGCTTCGGCTAATTGAGACAACATGCAGGGACATATCCACAAAAGGATCCGGACCGAAAAATCCGGTAAGCAAAGTGTCAACTGGTATGTAGTTTTAGAAATGGAACGCGCAGCAAACGGCGCCAGGCGTCAGAAATGGCACGGAAGCTACAGGACCAGGAAAGAGGCAGAGGCCGCAAGAGCCCGCCTCGTCAATGAAGTAAATACAGGCCTATACATTCCACCTACCGGCACAAGTTTCAAGGAATGGGTGGAAGATAACTGGCTCTCGACCATAAAGTCACAGCTCAAGCCAAGTACCTGGGATTCGTATTCCAGAAATATGAAACTACATGTACTTCCTGTGATTGGAGGTGTGAAACTCAGGAGCCTCACGCCATCTCATTTGGACAAGTTGTATTCACAGCTTGCCGAGCCTGGAAACGGAAAGAAACGAGGCCTTGCACCAAAAACTATTCGATACATTCACACGACGATCCACAAGGCACTTGGCGATGCAGTTCGTGCAGGACTCGTTGCCACAAATCCGGCTGAACGGGCAAATCCGCCAAAAATAAGGGCAAATGCTATCGAATTAAACGCTTGGACAGCGGAACAATTGGGACAATTTTTAGAGTCAGCTAGAGATGATCGGCTCTATGTTGCCTTTCGATTGGCCGCAATGACGGGAATGAGACGAGGCGAGATTCTCGGGTTGATGTGGAAAGACATTGATTTTGAACATTCTCGGCTGTCAGTTAGAAGAAACCTCGTTTCAGTCGCATACCAGGTATCTATCTCTACACCAAAAACACACCAGGCAAGAGTAATTGACCTGGACAAGGAAACCGTGGAGCTTCTTCGTGAGCATCAAATCTCACAGCAGAACGAAGCTTCATATTGGGGTGAGGGTTACCAGCGATCATGTTACGTCTTCACCCGTGAAGATGGAAGCCATGTCCATCCAGAATCCCTAAGTGACCGGTTCGAATCACTTGAACGGAAGTGCCTTGGGCTACCCGCAATTCGGTTTCATGATTTAAGACACACCCACGCTTCGATTGCACTAGCTGCAGGAATTCCCGTGAAAGTCATCAGCGAACGCCTGGGGCATGAAACTCCGGCATTCACCCTCAAGCAATATGCACATGTTCTACCAGGCATGCAGGCGGAAGCAGCTTCTGCAATCGCAGCACTTGTAGCAGGATCTAAGGAGAATTAAATGTATTACTCACGACCAAATCGTTACGGATATTTTCCTGGCCATAGAAGGACTTACGGTGGTCGGTATTCACAGCCAAGGATTCGGCCTCCCCGAATCTACCAACCATACCCAAAAGGCAACCCTCCAAGGTTTTGGTTTAGAAACTCATGGAAATTCTATATGCATGATCGCTGGAGGCGCTGGTGAAATTATGAAGAAACATACGCACGTCCGATACTGCATGATCCAATTCCAGTACATTGATGCGTTCATCTCACTAGTAAATTAGGTAACTCCGATTGCCACAATATAATTCCAATTGGCACAATATAATATTTTGCGCCAATTGCACGCAATAATCGCTCAGCTGCGCCACGAAAGCGCGTAAGTTATAAGTGATGGACCAGCAATCGGAGACATTAGGTGAAAAAATCCGACGGGCGCGAATTTCGAATGGATTTGGCCTACGCGAACTAGCTCGTCAGGTCGATAAAGCTCCGTCGTATCTCAGTGACATCGAACATGACCGTCGAATACCGTCAGAGGCGGTTCTTCGGGACGTATGTAAAATTCTAAGTCTAGACATTGACGAAATGCTTTCTCTAGCCGGTAGATATGGCGAGGAAACAGAGCGTTACTTGAAGCAGAACCCAGCAGCCGGTTCGCTTTTCAGGCGGGTCTCTAAGTCAAGGCTTAATGACGCTCAGCTGCAGGAACTGCACAACACGTTAGACGAACTCGAAACTACTGACGAGCAATCAAAGAAACTTCCCTAACTATGAAGCGGTATCGCGACAAGCACGGAAAGGAAAGGCTGTGGTTTCCTGACGGTGAAATCGACGAGATCATGGAAAATGAGCTGCGCCAAGCACAGCTATTTCCGCAGATAGCAAACCCCGTAGTGGATCTTGAACAGTTTATAGAAAACCACTTAGACGTACATTTAGACCAATATGCGGAACTTAATGATGATATCCTCGGCGAAACCGTATTTAAAATAAATGCTTCGCCAGAGATCCTCATTAATCGAATCCTCACCTCACAAGCATTCGAACAACGGACCGAGATACCAGGCTCACTTGGGCGCTGGCGAGCAACTTTAGCCCATGAAGCAGCACATGTATTACTTCATGAACCCTTGTTTAAAAACGGAACCCAAACCCCAAGTCTTTTGGCGGGTA
>JAKBSX010000624.1 GCA_021844725.1 Actinomycetes bacterium
AAGCCGGCATTTCCAAACGCGAATACACCGCCGTCTGACGCAACCATCCAATATCCTTGTCCGCCTGCCGTAGCCACCATCCCATTGATGGGCTTATTTGGCACAAAAGAATTCGCTCCCCCAGCCGGCTTAGAAGCAATTATCTGCCCTGAAGACCCAAGGAAGGATGCATCGCCATAGGAGAAAACTCCTCCGTCACCGCCTAGCAACCAGTATCCCTGCCCATCAGAAGTGACTGTCATCGATACTATCCCTTTTGCCAATGTCAACGATGACTGAGCTGGCGAGCCAAAGTTTCCAGCATCTCCGGCAGTTAGGACCTGACCAGAAGCAGTTGCAACCCAGTAGCCTTTTCCGTCAATTGTTGAAGCTATTGCAACAACCGAACTATTAGCCGTACCTGAAAGTGTGTAGGTACCGGCATTTCCAAAGGAATCTACAACACCTGTGGTTGAAACCACCCAGTAACCCCCGCCATTTGGAGTGGCCACCATTGCAGCTGCAGGCGCTCCAAGATTATTCGCTTGTCCATAAGCTGTTGCCGAGGAGCCAAACGCGTAAACATCACCTCTTGAATCAAGCATCCAATAACCGGGACCCGAAGGTGCGCTAGAAATTATGATGGATATCCCTGCTGTTACCGTCTCAACCGGTGACGAGGAATCTGTCACCTTCACCGTGAAAGTAGAATTTCCTGTTGTGGTTGGGGTTCCACTTACCACACCTGTTGCTGAGTTCAGTGTCAGGCCCGCAGGAAGCGAGCCTGCCGATACCAAGAAGGTATATGGCGCCTTACCACCGGAGGCGGTAAGTGTGTATGCATAGCCTACCCCTACTGTACCGGCTGGCGGCGAGAAAGTTGGAATTGTGAGCCCACCTGTCGGGGCTGTGATGGTAATCGAATCCGGAACGAGTTTGGTTTGGACAGGTTGGGACGAATCAGTTACCTCGATACTAAAATTATAAACGCCTACCGACATAGGGGTGGGCGTTCCAGTGATCGCTCCGGTTCCAGAGTTGATGGTCAAGCCGTCAGGAAGCGAAGGCCCTGTGATCGACCAAGTATATGGCGTCGTACCTCCAGTAGCCGTGCACGCGCCTGCCGAAAACGCAACTCCAACGGTACCGTTGCCAGCAAGCGGACATGTTGCTGAGGTCAGTGGCGAAACTGCGCTCGCGTAGAGAAATACATTGCCGTTACCGTCACCAGCAACGCAGAAAGCTGTAGTGGTGCACGATGCATCCCCAATATCTCCTGAACTCTGGCTGGTGGAATCTATGTGGGTCGGTGAGCCCCATGTAGCCGAAGCGTAGGGATATGGCGGGGCGAACATAACGACATCTCCGACGTAGGACGACGCGGTAGCAGCATCTATCCCAGCTACGCATAACGTCGTACCTGAACAAGTTACACTGGCAATTATCGAATTATCTGGAACTATAAGTACCGGAGCACTCCAGGTCGAGCCATTGTAAGAGAGCGCATATCCAGATCTGTCAACGGCCATACAAAAGGTCGAGGAGGTGCACGAAACAGCATTCAAATCCCCAATATCGCTGGAGGTAAATGGATCTACATTTTGAGGCGTACTCCACGTCGAACCGTTGTAGGTAATTACATTGCCCTGCCCGTCAACCGCCATACAAAAAGTGGTGCTTGTGCAAGACACACCAGTCAAAAAATGGTTGTCTATGGCGAGCGGGGCTTGCCAGCTCGTGCCATTCGTCGAGAGAATTGCATTGCCACTGTAATCTACTGCCGCACAAAAAGTTGCTGTCGGGCACGATACCGACATCAGTGATACCTCTCCTGTTCCACTATTTATTGTTCCGGTACCAGTAAGTAGTTGTGGTGCGCTCCAAGAAGTTCCATTGTATGTGACCGAGTAACCAGCAGAGTCAATTGCCGCACAGAATGTCGTTGAAGGACACGAAATCCCCGTAAAGGTATTTCCATTCCCGTTGACGATTGAGTCCACTTGTGTTGGCTTAGACCATGAAGTGCCGTTATAGAAGTAAGCATTTCCTGAAGCATCGAGTGCGACACAGAAGATAACGGTCGGGCACGTTATTCCCTCGACTATATTGTTGTATGTCCCGGTTGGCACAATCTGGATCGGAGCACCCCAGGCAGGAGTGGGCGTCGAAGTTGCCGCCAATGCAATTGGATTGCCCAGGACAAGCATCCCAAAATTCAGCCCTAGGACACAGGCTAAGGCCAATGCGACTTTTTTCATTAAACTACTCCTCATTTTCAATTTCGTTCATTCGTGTTTTGATGCCTTGTTATAACGATAGGTCTAGCCTGAACGAAATCGCCTCGCCTATGTGCGAGCCTAGCCGAGTATGCAGCACTTAGCATCGGGCCAGTTCCCTATTTTTAGAAGAACCTGGTAATATAAGGCAACTGGGAATTTGAGATCATTGTAACCGGTTTACTTTAATAGATTTGGAGTCATACACAATGCCAACAGCCCACGAAATCGCGCATCAAAGTGCAAGCCCAGGCCGTCCCAGGCTTGCTCGACCACGAGCATCGGTTTCAACGATCTTATCTGCCATCAAAATACCCCGAGGGGACTGTCGGCTTTAACCGTCAGGGGAATCGGGGCTCGGGGCGTCCTTCGCACTGGCGGCCAATTTCATGTCTCTATTATACACTGCGGGTATGACACGCTACCGCGATTGGGACAGTTGCGATCATTTCTGGGAGCCGTTGGCAAACCCATTACCCCGTTTGGGGCAAGTGGGCTTAGTACCTATTAGTCGTCAATTGGTCGAAAAACCATTCCTGTGCGTGGTTTCGGATGAAAATATGTCGTCTTGGGAGGCATTCTTAGCCCTGCTTGTGCTGCTCGTCCTATTTGGTCGACAGTTACTGGCCTGATCATTAC
>JAKBSX010000625.1 GCA_021844725.1 Actinomycetes bacterium
GGTTTGGTTGGTGCAGACATTGGAACTTGCAAATAGATGTTATTCCGGCGCAGAATACTTGAAAGACCTTCTAGTCAGAATTGACGGTGTGGAGCTGTATTCAAGTCTTCCAAGCGTCCGCGAATTTGCGGTCAAAACGAAAATGTCATCGGAGCTATTGGTGGACCGGATGATTGAAGAGGGTTTTTTGGCTGGTGTTCCGATACTGGAAGGATTCGAGAGTTCTGACGTTTATGGCTCATTATTAGTCACCGTTACTGAAAAACGAACCCGAGCACAGATAGACCATTACGCCAGCACGTTGGAGAGGATAATTAGATGACTCTGAAGCATAAGAAACCCGGTGGCAAAGCATCCTCCGCTCCACTTATGGGAGGGAAAGAAGAGAGCACGATATTTGAGTTCAGCTCTCCAGGAAGAAGCTCTGCGACATTTCGGGAGACCGAAATACCACCTAGGAATCCGAGCCAGACAATTCCATCATATTATTTACGAGACTCACAGTTGGAATTCCCTGAGGTGTCAGAGCGAGACCTTGTGGCTCATTTCACCAGGCTAACACATAGGCAATTCTCAGTTGATCTGGGGGCATACCCACTTGGATCATGCACCATGAAGTACAACCCTAAATTGGCAGATGCGGGTTCAGTTATACCCCAGTTCGCAAATATCCACCCCCTTCAACCTGTTTCAACCATTCAGGGATGGTTGGAATTGATGGTAACCCTTGAAAACTACTTCACTGAAATTACTGGCATGGCTGCAGCCACGTTACAACCTGCGGCAGGGGCCCAGGGAGAGTTGACGGGCCTCTTAATCATGAAGGCGTTCCACGAACATAACAAAGACGAGCGAAAAAATATTATTATCCCTGATTCCGCACATGGAACCAATCCTGCGTCAGTCACCTTGTCGGGTTACACTCCGATAACTGTAAAGTCGAACTCCAGAGGATTGGTGGATATTGATGCACTGAAGCAACTAGTTGACAAAGACACCGCTGGGATCATGCTTACCAATCCCAATACCATTGGTCTATTTGAGGAGGAAATTGTAGAAATCGCCAAAATGGTCCACGACGTCGGGGGGCTTCTTTATTACGATGGGGCAAACCTCAATGCGATCATGGGAATAGTTCGACCTGGTGACATGGGATTTGACATAGTTCATTCCAATTTGCATAAAACTTTCGCCACTCCCCACGGTGGGGGGGGACCTGGTTCGGGTCCCGTGGCTGTCTCTGCCAGACTCGCCGAGTTCCTACCTGGTCCTCGACCCACCATAACCGGCAGGGATGGTACTGGTAATCCCGTCTATGGCATGGAAACCCCGGCCAAATCAATAGGGAGAATTCATTCATTTCATGGAAATGCGATGGTGTTCGTCAGAGCTTTGGCCTACATGATGTACTATGGTGGCAAGGGTCTCCGCGAGGTCTCAGAGATTGCAGTACTGAACGCTAATTGGCTTAAAAAACGACTCAGCGAAAACTTTCCCGCCGCTCACGACAGAGTCTGCATGCATGAGTTTGTTTGCACGGCAGCAAAACTAAAAAAGGATTCTACAGTTCGTGCGTTGGATGTAGCAAAGGGACTTTTGGAAGAAGGCTTCCATTCGCCAACTGTCTACTTTCCACTAGTTGTCGAAGAGGCTTTGATGTTCGAGCCAACAGAAACTGAATCGTTGCAGACACTCGAATCTATAGCATCAGCGATGGACAAAATTGCCGAAATGGCAAAAACCGCGGAGGGGAGGGGAGAGTTGAAATCAGCTCCTAAGGTTACGCCCATATCACGCCTCGATGAAGCAAGAGCAGCGAGAAATCTAATCTCAACATACGATGCCTCATTGGCCAGTACCGATAACTAACTCGAGACGAAAGCTTTTTGAATATTACAACAGCAGATCGGGCTGCGATTTCACAATTCTGTCAAACATTGGCTTGAATGAAAACCATCCTGCAGTGTGAGTTCCAATCTGACTGGCGGTGAGAGATGCCATTTCCGGTGGTATCAATACCGGCGTTCCCGCAGCCTGAGCTGTCAGCTGAGCATGGCATGAACGTTCCATGGCTATAAACCACCATACTGCCTCGTCAACGCTGTGGCCGACAGTCAGAAGACCGTGATTTCTAAGTATTACAGCTTTTGAATCCCCCAGCGCATGGGCGATTCGCTTGCCTTCTTCCACATCTAAAACAACCCCGGTGTAATCATCAAACAGAGCCTGGTCGCCATAAAAAGAGCATGCATCCTGGGTAATTGGATCAAGCAGAATTCCGAGTGACGAAAAAGCCTTTCCATACAGCGAATGAGCGTGCGCAGCAGAAACTACATCCGGACGAGCCTGGTGAACCTGAGAATGAATTGCGAAAGCGGCGGTGTTGATCATACCGGAACCCGAAACCACTTTACCCTCATGATTGACCATCAATAAATCTGATGCCGTAATCAGTGAGAAGTCCATGCCAAACGGATTAACCCAAAAATGATCTGGACTACCTGGATCTCTGGCGGTAATGTGACCAGCAATTCCTTCGTCAAATCCTAAAGATGCAAATATGCGGAAACCCGCAGCTAGTTTTTGCTTACGCTCCTTGCGTTCCAGCTCAACCTGCTTCGACTCTGGAATCTTGGGCCAGTTTTGATTTGGCATAACCCCCCGCCTCCTACTAATGATCCGAATATCACCGCTTTATTGGCAATATCAGTCAACCTCTGGGTTGTGCTTCGATATTATCACTAGAGAGACCGTCAGTATCAATGCCAGAATCCCGTCCAGACCCAGCTCTATAAGCTCCCGCCGAAACAGAGAATGGGTGATATGGGAGGTAGATAGTTGCGCTCCCAACACAAGGATCCGTCTTACAGAAGAAATAATTCCA
>JAKBSX010000626.1 GCA_021844725.1 Actinomycetes bacterium
TGATCCCAAATGGATGCTTATATTGAAGTCAATCCCGAGTTTCTCTGAAAGTCGTCTGAGCATATCAATACTCGGGTTGTGTTCTCCTTCTTCAAGTCTCGCAATAGCAGGTTGGTGCATCCCGAGCCTTCTACCCAACTCCGTCTGAGAAATGCCATACTCCACGCGGTACTCGATTACTCGAACCGCCACGGCACGCGCCAAGGCAGTACGTTCCCACTCCTCCTGAAACTCGGGATCCTTGAGAAGACCTTCTAAGACCTCCTTGCCGGTCTTTGTTCCTTTTGGTGTCCTATCCATCATTCTCCGTACTCCTTAAATCCGCTAAGACGCTCCTCGGCCAACCTAACACTCCGTCGGAAACCTTTCGGACTCCATATCAGTCACGATTGGATCTTGGCTAATGTCCATATGGACAAAGCGAAACTAAAAAAATGACTGAGGGCTGGACTGATGGAAAACCTCTTTCCCACTTATTCCGGAACACCTCAGGGTCGGCCATCTCGGCAGTATTGGCAGTATTGGCAAATCTGATAGTCTATGGTCTCTAAGCAATGCTAAAGAAGCATTTTAGAGACCAAAAAGTCAATTACATCTGCTTTCAAAATCTCAACCGACGGCAGCAATACCGGGAAGGGTCCGGTAAGAGTGAATGGGTGAAATTATTCTCGTGCTTTCTGGAGTTACTACCCTCCAAGGGAAAGAAGCTGATTCTTTTGATTAGCACCCAAGCCCGCTAATCTGCGGGTATCGCTGACGCCAACCTGCTCCATAACTTTCTGCGCTTTTACCTTGCCAAAACCTGGCAGGTTTTCTAGCATTTTACTTACCTTCATCTTGCCAATAAGGCCCTCGTTTCCCGCTTGCTCCAGTCATGCTGCAAGCGAAACCTAACCCTTTTTCAGCTCGATTTTGATTTCGGCTCTTTGCCTACGTACTACTCCGGCTTTTTCAAGTGCAGCCATTCTTTGCTCTGGTGACAATTGTGGTGGAATATACATATCCTACGTTTTAATCGACACCATGCCATCACGCCAGTGCTGCTACCACCGCTGGTTCAGACCTAAAAGGATAAAAACTCTTTAATCAAAAATCCACGCCAGACAAATTACCTACGCAGCCTGATGGCAATTGCATCATAATTTGCAACCTGCTCCGATGTAATTTGTCCTGGCGTTGTAAGAATCGCTGCCAGAACATCTTGAGTTTGTGAAGACTTCCCGCTTTTCCCGCTCATCGCAGCCCTCAAAGATTCCACCACCTTGTTTACAAAATACTGGATCTCAGCACCAATGTAACCAACAGAAGCAGCAGTGATTTCATCATAATCAAGGCTCTCTGCACCAGGCTTTCCTAACAGGTGCATCCTCCACTGACTTAGCCGAGACTCATCATCAGGTAGTAGAACATAGATCAGTCGGTCAAAGCGTCCTGAACGAAGAAGTGCAGCATCAAACTGATCGGGTCTATAGGTAGCAGAAATAACTACTACCCCATTTAGGGCATCTTTGCCGTCTTGAAGCCGCCAAATCTGCAGAGACAAACAACTCTCAGATGGTCATATTCCTTGGAAGTGATCATCTTCCGATAAAGAATCGACTATAAATCGTTAATGATTCGAGAGAATGATGTGATAATAGATTGAGAACCGATTGAGAACTTATTCTTAAGACATAGCTAACGAAGTGATAATAAATCGATATCAAAGTGAGAACTGCTCGTTAAGAATTTGAAACGTAAAATTAATTGTAATGTAGAGAACGTTGACTAACTTGATGTGCAAGCATTCTCGTCTTTTATCCCTAATCATTCTGGTATCTATCACCTTGAGCGCCTGTGGACAAGCGACGGCGGCAAAGAACCCGACAACTACCTCATCGGTAGCTATTCAAAACACTTCATTTTCAGGTGCCGGATGCCAACGTGCCATATACAACGTGGGAAACAACTACGAAATAATTCAGCGAATGAATGGAGCCATTTCTGCATGTTTGCGTGTTGGTGCTCTTGCGAGCGGCAAATATTCAGTAGAACTCTATGATATCCCTTTGCAGAAAGGCCAAGCGGCACCAAGTAAAGGGGTGGTTATCCCCACCTCTGCCAGCTCACAACCGCCGGTCAAGATAACCCTCACACCGGGATCTGGCAAGCCTGGCACCCTAGTCCAGGTAACCGGTGTTTTGGGTTCACCCCTGGCTCGGCAACTTCACCATGCCAACCTGTGCTGGGACTCTTGTCGCGGTGGACTGCCGTATCAGGGAGTCACCCTGAAGTGGATCTCACCTACCAAATTTCAGACTCATCTAACGGTCCCTGACGCACCGTGGTTAGCCGGAAATCCTGCCAAAGTGGTTCCCCTTACTACCGGCAACTATTCCATTGGTATTCAGTGTCTTGACACAGCAAAAGGATGCGGTCTTGGTGGATCTCAGGGTTCAGCCAAATTCCAACTGACTGTAGGTTCCAACCAGACTCCATGGTGCAAGTCGGGTCAAAACTGTGCAACTTTATCAGCGTCGCCTATTTCTGCTTACCCTGGTGACGTTGTCAAAATAACCGGATTTGCACCGCTACTGTCAGTACTTGGTTCGAACTCGCCACAACTATTTGAACTAAAAGTAATCAAGGGTAGTCCCAAAGGTCCTCAAATTATTCAGAAGCCCATAGGAAAGGTCGGTACTAACTCGATAAAGGCCGCTACTAACTCGATATATATGGGACACGCTTTACTCAATATTTTGCCTCCCCAATCCTTTAGTTCACTCGGAAAATTCCAACCAAAAGTTCTAGCAAATTCCGGAATATCCCAGATCACCCAAGATCCCTCTAACCCCGCTGGCGTCGACTGGTGTAGTGCGGGGCTTCGAAGCTGGCAGCGATAAG
>JAKBSX010000627.1 GCA_021844725.1 Actinomycetes bacterium
GTAATATCCAGAATAGGATTTGCGAAGAGATATGTCCGGATGTCTTTACATTACAAGACGATGGTCTTGCCTACGTAAAGGAAAGTGGCACCGTACTCAACGATCCAGGTGGTTCCTCCCAGATGGCATCGGTGCCATCTGATCTCGAAGATGCTGTTGTAGAGGCCTCTGAAGAGTGCCCTGGAGAATGCATTTTCGTGGAAGTTGGATAGAGCCAACAAAAAAGATAAGTAATCGATTTTCCTGGGCCACAGCAAATGGCCCAGGTTTTCGCTTTAATTCTCCGATATTGAACTTTCAATATGACAAGGAAGCTGCGGCCTTAACCAAAAGCGCCCCGGATCCTATTTCGGCTTCATAAGCGATGGGATATAACGAGCAGAAGTTAAAAACCCAGTATGTGCAACCATCCGATGATCGGGTCGCACTGCTCTTCCTTCTATATACCAACCCCTCTGAAGCACTTCGATGGTTCTAATGAAGCTAAAACCATTCCGGCTTAGGGCGTATTTGAATTCCGCGACCTGGTTGATCGAGGTTTGATAGGCACACACCCGTGCCCCAGGGTTGACGGCATTTACAATGTGCTCCACCACCAGCCATGGCTCAGGCAGATCCAAGACCACCCTGTCGTAGCCATCTTCCAAAATACCTTGATATATATCCCTGATCAAAATCTTGTAGCTTCCAGCCGTACCCCGCCTAGCCAGCATTGATACATTTTCCAGGGCACGCTGAGCAAAATCCTCACGAATTTCATAGCCGGTGACATCGGCACCTGCTCTCACTAAAGTCATTGACAGAGCGCCCGAACCAACTCCAGATTCGAGAACCTTGGCACCAGGATATATATCAGCTTCAACCAGTATCGTTCCCAGGTCTTTGGGGTAGATAACCTGAGCCCCTCTGGGCATCTTTAGCACCATGTCATCCAAGCCAGGAATTAACGCCACAAAGTGAGCTCCTGTATTGGTTTTATACTTATATCCATCCTCTTTGCCTATGATTTCATCGTGCAGAATATAACCAGCATGAGTATGGCTTTGACCGCCGACCTTTAGCTTGACAAATGCCTCTCTACCCTTTTCGTCGATCAACAGTGCCCTTCCACCTGGGACAAAGGTGGTAATTGGAGACTGAAACTCATTTGGCTCCAGAACCATCCACTGCTCGGCAAATTCCGGCCCAGGGGACAAATTATTGGTGGCATCCACCTGGCTCTCCATTCTGATCATTAGCTTCCCGTGCCATAAATTACCTGATCGCAGGGATTGAAAATTAACCCATAACCGGCTTTACAAATTAGGCATTACCACGGTGGTAGGTTAGCGAGACTTTTTAGATCCTTTTGCTAGGTTAGTTATTGTTACGGTTTCCCCTGGCAACAGCTTGGTGGCATAGCCCGTTTTCGCTGAGCGCTTCTTGCTGTACTTGTAAAGCATCCACAGCACAATCAATCCAACTGAAAGAGGATCTCCTGACCTAGCCCGACTCTTGATCCCGTTTAGAATCCTTTTTGGTATAAGTAAACCTAACAGCATCGCTTAGATCCTTTTAATCTCCACGAAGGTATTACGCTTACGCCCAACCTTGATCCCGATCAAAAATACGACCGAAATAATTACAACTCCGACCCCTACTGCCAGCGCGGACACAGCCGGCCTGGCGGTATCAACCGCCTTTGTCACATCTCCCTGAATTTCCCGAAGCTTTTCCTCAAGATCATCTCTGGTAATTTTTTTTGAGTTTTTGGAAGACAAAACTTTCTCCTTGATGGTAGAAACCCGAAAATAGATCTAGAGCGACCTGGTATCTCGCTTCTTAACTATTCCAACTGCGCCCAATCCCACAACCAACACGCCAAGCACTGCTGCTATAACGTATGGAAGCCAGCTCAAATGGCCGCTGAAAGTGGAACCAGTCTCGCTCTGCAACAGACGCAACACTCCAATCACCAGCAGGACAACCCCAGCCGAAAGCATTAGAGATCCAGCGAAACCAAATATCACATATCTTCCAAGTCGAGAGATAGGTCCTAGAGTTTCTTGCTTCAAATATCCGATAACCAGTTCAACAAATTCAGACACCTGGCTCTTCGATTTTGCCTTTGAATTTGACGACACGTTGCTCCTATAGATATCAAGCAGGGATTTGATCTCCCATAAATTGTTAATAGGCTACCAGACCGAAACAAAGAGTGCTCCCATTGAGATCGTGCAGAATGGTGACCAATAATCACAGTGATAATACCTGAACCAAAGATTGCAACCAATAAACCCGCGCTTAGAGTTTCGGAGCCAGATTGACTGAAGCAGTGCGAACCATGTACCAATCAAAAACTAGTCACGCAGCTGGCCTTCAAAAAGCGATATCGCATCATCAATTAATCCGCCAAGCATCTCCGCCCTGCGGACTGGCTCATCCTGACAAAGCAGATTCTGCTGATCTAGCACAGGGATCGGGGCAACGGCACACATCTGCCACAACGCTTCAATTCGATCGCTGGACAGAGCGATCTGAACCGGAATCTCTGACGACATTGCGATCTCATCTTTGAGCAGAAGTAGATAGCGCAGCCTTTTCTCTAAATCAGCAACTAGCTCTGGAAATTCATCCCCCTGTGGGACCGGATCAAATAGGTCCTCCACCAGCGCCAATGGATAGGGGTCATCGGGAAGCCAGTTGCGGACCCGAATCCGGCTTACTCCTACTGCCAGAATTACTGAAGTGCCGTCATCTAAAGTGATTCTCTCAGCCAGCCTGGCCATAGTTCCGACTTCACATCGTTGATCGCCACCGCCGACTTCAGAACCTCTGGCTATGAGTACAACTCCAAAATTAGAAGGGCCGGATGAGAGATCCTTGATTAATTGATGATGC
>JAKBSX010000628.1 GCA_021844725.1 Actinomycetes bacterium
AAAGCAGCGTGGCTAAAGGCGGTGGTTTACTCCTTATGATGGACAATTTAATATCGGAGCTGAGGAATCTAATTCTGAGGGGATTGAACGAGAGGCTGAGTATCCTGGACGGTGCTGTTACTAGGCAAATAGACACGAGTCGCAGCATTGTCAGTCGGAAGGGTACGTCGGGGGTTGGTAGGAAAGACCTACAATGCGGTGCGGGACTAGGAGGAAGTTAGGAAGCGCGACGTGAGGGAGCCAGAAAGCTGGTGGTGGCGGGGTACCCTTAACCAACGCAGTGACACAGAGTTTCTTGCAAATAAAGTGGTCGCCCGAGCAGAGGGCCGGGAGGTTGCGGCTGGACTATCTCAAAAATAAGCAGTAGTACGTTTCCTATGAGACCATATACCAGTTCATTTATGCGAGCGAACTCCAGCCCAATAACCCCCACCTACCGACTTTATTCTGAATAAATCGCAAATTCCATTTCGAACCCGCCACCGCTATCCTGATTGGAGGGTCACCTGCTAAGCTACCCGATATCTTGCAAATCAATGATCCTGAGCCACAACCCGGAAACCAACCAGTCCGCCATGGTTGAGGTAGCGGACGACCGCCGCTCACCACCTCCTTTGAGTAATCGACAGCTGCAGACTTGAAAGCAGCAGCCATTGGGAAGAAACTAAACCTAGAGGCAATCCGGCGGACTTTCGTTCTGACAATCAACTGAAATATAGCAATGACAACTTGCGTACAACGCCTACAACGGAGTCGTCATGAGAGCCGCAGCACTATATCTGTCAATCATCTGCTGTTGCACACCCCATTCATGCATTGCCAGCAATACCGGCCACAAGCTTTCACCTAAAGGGGTAAGAGAGTATTCAACCTTAGGTGGGATCTCAGCGTAAACCAATCTACTGATAATGCAGTGTTTCTCCATCTCACGCAGCTGTTGAGTAAGCATTTTCTGGGTAATACCTGGGATTCCACGATGAAGCTGTGAAAACCGCCTGGTTCCTTTAAATAGTTCCTGTAAAATGAGCACCTTCCAACGTCCACCAATGGCTTTCAATGTTATATCGAGGAAGGCTGCTTTGGCCGGAAAGAAATCTATCTGCCATGGACGGGGTTCCTGCACTTGAAATGCAGGGATTTATAAATGGAGTATCGGGGAGTTAGCTTGTGAGTTTTACCAAGTCCACCAGACACCCATGCGCCATCCTTTCGCCTTCGGGCCTAAGCGTCGTGCCATCATGTGCAGGAAAAAGCATCATCCTGCACACGGCGGCGTATGGTGGCGGGGCTTAACCGCCCCATGGCGACAACTTCGGATCTCTCAGTATCAACGATTCCTGCATTGGAATTCTTCCTATACCATACAGGGGTATTAAACTCGCTATCTCTTGACCTTTGTGTTGCGGGCAGGGCTGGTCCGACTGCCCGCGACTCTACTGGTACCGATACCCAAATGCTCGCTCATCATCGGCCCACTATTTACAGTGGCACTGGCCGTTACACGAAAGAGTTTCCGCCGCCGATCCTTTACAATCTGTGGCGTATATTTATTCTTGGTTGAGCTATTCCCTAAACCTAAAAGCTCATAAACTGAACCACCGATGCCAGGAACAACATTATTCTCCTCTTTATCAGTGTCAGTGGCAAAGTGAATATACTCAAACTTATCTGAGATTCTTTTGGGGAACACCTCAGAAAGTTTATCTTCCGCACCCTTGAGCATAACCGGAGAAACAACAAAAACTCTTTCAGGGTTTGATATAGAAACCGCACGGGTGATGTTGGTCTTCACAACGCATGCGCCCGATATGATAGACTTAACAACAATCAAGACAGGGTTATGCTGACCTATTTCCTCCTGATATGTTTTTAATATAGGGGAGATAGATATCCCATGCTCTTTTATGCTCTCATTCCACAAACAGAGCAAGTATGTTTTGAGTCCTTTTTCTTCTAATTTCTGAATAACACCATTTGCCAGGAAGTCTGCATCTTCAACTGTGCAGACGACACGAACATCTGTAGTGCTTGATGGGAGCTTGCCATGAATGCATGTACCCAGATGCTTGCCCAACTTCTGCATTGCACTGCGGTATTCTTCTGGTTTGCCACTAAGTTCTGGCAGTTTTGTGAGTACCGCACGGGCTTCTGGGTCGCTCTCAGCGAATGGTGTCCAAGTCCTCATGGCAGCATCTCCTCAAATTCCTCGAATGTGGTTGGTCGCCTGGACTCAACAGCCTCTTGGAACAGATTGAATTCCTTACTTAAACAGTTAAAAACAAAGGTCTGGCTCATACCTAAGCCTGACCATTGAAAAAATCCTCTTTCGATACGATAGTCCAGGTCCGGAATCTGTGCAAGAATTTTTTGAAAATCAGGCCTCAAGAGCAATTTCCAGTCCTGCTGATCCGGGATGACTCTTATTTGGCTTGGGTGCATTCTTGCCACATGGTCCACGATGTCACCAGCACTGCCACCGTGATGCCTGGACTGGCAAGCTATTAGAAGCGCAGCAAGAAGGCCAAAAAGTTGATCTGGCGTTGCATTTTCATCTGTAGCGAGCTTCCGAAGCGTGTCCTGAATCCAGTCAACCTCCCATACATAAAGGTCCGGGCTATCGAAACTTGGAAAGTGGCAAACACTTGAGAAATCCCTTATATGCGTTGGCATGCTCTGTTCGAGATTGTCTAGAAAAGCCTCGTCAGGCACTACCAGGATAATTGTAGGGTTTGGTTCCTTCAATGCGATAGAAACTGCATATTGCATTCTGAAGTCATCAGCAATAGAGTGCGGCCCACTAGTCCAGCTTGGAATGCTTGTATGGTTTTTTAATTGGAAATACTCTGTCCTGGTACTCAGCGAAACTCGAACAGAGCATG
>JAKBSX010000629.1 GCA_021844725.1 Actinomycetes bacterium
CACTGACACATTCGAGCATCACGCTCATCGTCTCATTGCACAATATTCGAGACACAACCGATAAGTTGAAGCCACTAAAACTGCTAGCACTTTCCATACTTGAAGCAAACACACCAGACTGATTAGTTCAAAAGTGCTAAATGGCTATTTTTGTTCTCGTGCAAGGGTAATTTTGTAATTCGTGCATAGATTCCTGAGAACTAACTCTACTGCTTTGTTTGGGTAGTTTCAGACTGTTTGGCTGCTCTGAGTTTTCGCATAGATTCTCCTTTCAAATCAAGTCTTATTGAGTCGTGGATCACCCTGTCTAAAACGGCGTCTGCTCCATCTTCCATTGATGAATGCCAGGCCTCAAGGGGAAGTTGTGATGAAATTATCGTTGAGCTGATTCCAACTCTGTCATCAAGTACATCGAGTAACTCTCTTGAGCCTGTAACTGAGATAGGTGATAAGCCCCAGTCGTCAAGGAGTAAAAGTTCAATTCTTGAAAGCTTCTGAGCGAAACTTCGATAGGAACCGTCAGCTCTGGCAATTGCCAGCCTCTCAAGAAGAGTCGATACCCGAAAATATCTTGTTGATATCTTCTGTATGCAGGCTTCCATCCCAATTGCACAAGTTAGAAAAGTCTTGCCGATTCTGGTAGGTCCAAAAATCAAAATGTTATGTCTGGCCTCTACGAATGAGAGCGAGAGAACCTGAGACATCACTTGTTTTGACACTGATCGGCTTTGTTGGTAATCGATCTCCTCCGGATAGCACCTCAGGCGAAAACCTGCTTCATGAATGTATCTGGCAGTTCGTCGTGAATCTCGTTGTGAAAGCTCTCTATCTAGGATCAATGAAAGCCGATCCTCAAATGAGAGTTCAGCGACTGAAATATCTAGAAGTTGTCTTTCGTACTCTTTGGCGGCATCTGACGCCCTGATTTTCCTCAGCATTGCTGGAATAGTTCCATAACTAGCCATTAGTTCACTGCCGCATTTGCATAATAGGTGGCTCCCCGGATATTTTCATGACTTACTACCGGAGGTTGCGATGTGAGTTCAGGGATATTCTTTATTCCGTGCTTTAGGATTGAGGTGACTGAAGCCCTGGTTGGCGATCCAATCGAAATGGCAGTTTCACAAGCTCTCTCTATTTCATCTCTGTCATAGATCTCATAGAGGCGAACCAGTGCCATTACGGATAAGACTGCCGACTCACCGGAATTTTGATGATCAAGAATCGCATCTGCTACTGCTTTTGCCGATTTTCCTATTCGCTCCGCTCTATCCAGCGCTTCTTAAGCGGACACATTCCCATAGATAAGATGAGAGCTTGGCATATGTGCAGAATCGGAAGTCCAGCTTGCAACCCCAGGACTTTTCTTATGGGTAGCAATTAGAACGTGGTCTGACAATATTTGAATCAGATCATGCGATACTCTTATTTCGAGTTTCTTGTTTCTAAAGCTATAGGGAACTGAGTAGTAATTCTCCTCAGCCAGGACGTGATAGTTTGGACCTGCCTTGGTTGTCTTCCAAATGGCATGTTCGTACGGAATGGCATTGAGTGGCTTCAGTGCCGTAAGTTCGTTTTTTTCGAACAGTTCCACTCGAGTAGTATCAAGGGTTTGGAACCTTGTGGCATTGAGTAAGTCTGCGAGGTTCCAAATCACTTGGTTCAGCTCACCGAGATCGTAAAACTTCACTTTTCTAATAGAGGCAAGTATCCGGCGTTCTACATAACCCACCATCTGCTCGACTTTCCACTTGTCACGATTATGCCGGATTCGGCATAATCGTGACAAGTGGAGGGAAGAATACAATAACTATCGTCCTCATTCTTCACTCGGCAATATTCACCAAAGTCATTTCTGGCGCTGCCGACTACCCAACAAAGGGATTTACTAATCAAATCATCGAGACTGTACCCCTGGAAGGGAGAACGTCGTAAACAAGCTGCCTAGTACCTGCTAATCTAATCATCAAGTCACCGAGGCAAATACTCACATTGTGACTGGATCAGTCAACGGGGTCCTTCCACTGAAAGTCAGGCTTGTACTGGGATTATTTCTCGCTTCAGTGGCACTTGTAATCCACATCTATGTCATAAGAGCCGAAAATATAAATCGCTAACAACATTACGATAAGCTGGAACCCTTTTTACGAAACAGATAAGGCATTCTCTTTATTGGTCATTCATTTAAGTCTCGGTCGCTGGAAGTTTTTATATAAACGTTTGTCTGCAACCCCAGTTTGAATAACCGTAGTTGTAAAAATGTGAGACACTCTATAAATATGAATCCAGCCATAGAAACCCTGCTTGATATTCTCAATATTACTCAAGTTGACGACTGTGTATTTATGGGTGAAAGTCCAAATGATCGGCGAAAACGAATATTTGGCGGACAATTTGTAGCCCAAGCACTCATGGCAGCGGGCAGATCCTCACTACACGAACATGTGCATTCTCTGCATGGCTATTTTCTCCATGCAGGAGACATTGATAAACCCGTACGATACGAAGTCAACTGCATCAAAGACGGTAAAAACTTCTCCAACTTCCAAGTCACTGCTTTTCACGACGGCAAGCCCCTCTTTGTATTGCTAGCTTCCTTCCATAACCAGGAAAATGGACTTTCCCATCAACTGCCAATGCCTGATGCACCAAACCCACTATCGCTACCCACCATCACGGAACGAATGAAACCTTGGGAGACTAAATTAGGGGATTGGAATTATAGATTACGTCCATTTGATCAACGATTAGTGGAACCTCCTAATATACAAATTTACGAGAACCCGCGGCAGCCGCGCCAGAAACTTTGGCTAAAAGCATATGACGTTCTTCCTGATGATCCCCTCATCCACGCCAGTGCCTTTGCTTTTGCATCT
>JAKBSX010000630.1 GCA_021844725.1 Actinomycetes bacterium
GTAGTCTAAAATCATGAGTTCTGGTCTTGACTCTATGAATCGCGTAACCGCCTCGTTACCGCTTCGGGCGGTCAAAACCTCGAACCCGTTTTCCCTCAGCACGCGGGAATAAATTTCCACGAGATCTTTCTCATCGTCAGCAATCAGAATGTGGATTCTTTGGGGCTCTCGATCGCGATTCTTATCGGGCTCGGACGGGGTGAACTTCATTATCGCCCCTCCAGCCTCGACCTTCTGTATCTCGTTCCTATTCATATCGAGGAAAGATCCCAGTTCCAAAGGATTCCAAAGAGCCTAATTAAGAATAAACGAAGTATTGTTCAGTCTGATTTTGATGAAATTGTTGCTTTTAGTTTTGAAATTAGGACGCCGCTTTTTTCACGTTCTTCTTCACAGATACTCCCCGATTCTTGAGCTCATTGAAAAATTGCAATGGCTTTGCGGCGGACTCGGGTGCAAGTACTCCTTTCTGTTCTACATGCCCACTAGCCAGCATTTGTGCAAATATCGATCCGGCAATGCCCGTTAGAAAGGCAGTCGCATTCTTTACCTGACCCTTGCGATCGGGACCGCAGACAAGAGTAGATTCGACGACCCGATTTTTCCTCCCGTTTAAGCCACGAGCGACGGTTTTGAGAGAGACGGTTCTCTCAGATTCCTTAGCGGGTGGCTTCATCTTGTTGAGGAAGCTAACGATGAAACTCTTTGGGGTAATGTTCACTCCATCAAACTTGATTCTGATCTCGTCCGAAGTAAGTCCCATCTCGATCAAAGGCTGCAGTGTGTTTAGCATTGCTTCCGAAACACCAAGTTTGAACTCTACATTTCTTACTCCTTTCTTGATGCTAAATGGAAGTGTTGCAGGCTCCGAATGAATCGAATAGTGAACTTGATTTCTTCCAACAGGTTTCGGAAACTCGACCTCTTCCGCGCCCGAAAGCGGAGGCAGCTCTACAAATTTGCCATTCAGGAACTCGACAGGTTTCTTTGAATATTCGTCAATAATGGTGGAAACAGCGAAAGGGAAAGTTAGGTTTGCAAAAGTCTTTGCTTTCGGTCCTTCCTTAGCCCCAGCGTAAACCTTAATCGTTTCAACCGTAGAAAGATCCTCCGCGCAACTTGCTGACATCACGTTCGTGATACCAGGGCTCTCTCCGCCTCCTACGATCGAAGTTATTCCCGCTCTCTTGGCCTCATTATTTAGAGCAAGCTGTTTTCGTGTCACGTGAAAGAGTCCGCCTAGATCGTTGTAGTAGCATCCTGCTCTAAAACATGCTTTCATCACCAAGAGATTAAACTGATACCAGCTCGCGTTGATTACCGCATCGTAACCACGGAGAACTTTGGCTGTCTCTTCAATGTCAGAGACGTCTACCTTGAATGCACGAAAACTCCTTTCAATTCGAGCTACGGCACGCGCGCGCTCGAGGTCTACATCGCCAATTCCGACCTCTATTTCTGCCGACTTGGACAGATCCATTGCGGCTACCGTGCCCATCCTGCCTGCTCCTATGATAAATATCCGCAAAAAACACACCTAATCTATAATTACGCGTCGAGGGATGGCGAGATCATCGGTACAACTATCTCTATCCCTTTCAGGAGAGAAAAGACTAGAGAGAGGAAAAACTTTACCCTTTTCTTATTCTGGCGGAATCTCTGCAAATGCCAAGTTGAAAGGAACTCCTTTGCTTTGACGGTACGTCCTAACGCCAAAATAGTACACGATTGCTACAATGAAAAGGACAATTATCGTAATGAGATAGTTGTTATAACCACAGCTAACTACGTTTCCGGGAGCGCAAGGAAACAGGTAGAATACCTGGTCATAAGAATACCATATTACCGTTGAAAGACTGTAAATCAAGGCAACGATTCCAAGCCATGTGATGACAGGGACGCCGGCAATCTTGCGCTTCACAGAAGATGCGGTCTCATACATTGCTTTTCTCCGATACGGAAAGACTATGGCCGAGATCGAAACAAAAGTGAAAGTCACCCCAATAGTTGCAAGTCCGGCCCAAGTATACAATGCAAGAGCGGTTGATTGGAACGAGCTACCAACGCCGCCGACAAAGCCACTCAAGAAAGCAAGCATCACTATTGCCCCTACTAGAGCGACGAGCGTAGCCTTGAGAGGGGTACTGAATCTCTGATTAACGTCAGCCAGCTTTGTTGGAGCTATTCGATCAAACGAGTAAGAGAAGAGAATTCTCGACATGAGAATCATAGACTGCGGCGACACGAGGATAAAACCAGCGATTATTCCTATCCCAAGGAAAAGAACAAGGTATGGATTGTTCGCTAGAATACCTGCAAACATGGTGAGATTTGGTGCAGCCCCCAATACTGTTGGATTGTAATAATACAGGTCTGCAGCACCAATTAGAAAATTATAGCCAAGCGCGTAGTAAGCTGTTTCTAGTATCACAAGAGTTGCGATGAAAACGATTGCGAAGCTTCCAAACATGGCTCTCCTAGCGGTTACCTTTACTTGTTTTGTTTCGCCACCCAGATAATTAGATACAAACACCCAGAACAGAACAGTGAACCAAAGTGGAATTAGGAGGAAATCAGCTTGCCAATTAGTCGCGCTGGCGGTTGTTCCATTTGTAGCTCCCAAGGCTGTAAGATTCTGATAAGCATTCGAGGAGAGCGTCGGCGTCGCGCCCACACTATTTGCGTAGGCATTGAAGTTATGCTGGAACGCGCTCGGATTGAAGAGTGCTGAAAGCAGCAGAACAGCAATTATGGCAAGGGAGATAACTGCAACCTAAGGATTCTCAAATCGTCTTCGTCTAGGTTGACGCCTCTGGCTATTTCCCTTGAGACCGCTGTTTTTGCGGCTAATTTGTTAGGCAACTATTAT
>JAKBSX010000025.1 GCA_021844725.1 Actinomycetes bacterium
CCGTCAAGTTCCACTCAACGCGCGACAAAACTTCAGTACTCACATAAGATATGGAAGTCGCTGATCTCCTTCATGAACTTTCGACTGCAATCGTTCAACGTTGTCAAGAACATCATCAGTTAAAGGAATAGCCATAACTGTGGATCACTTTTTTCGCCTTGCAAAGTAGACAGCGATTGCGACGAGAATCACTGCGCTTGCACCGATGATTACGACGTCGGTAATCTCTCTAACCAGTGGCGAATGGACTATGGATGTTATTGGGAGCGTTACGGAATCTTCCAAAATGTATGCAGAACCATTCTGTACGACTAAAGTTACGGTGGCATTCAACGTTCCAGTGTGAGTATCTCCTGCCACAAATTGGTAATAGATATACTCACTTTGTCCAGGTGATACGATGAATGGTTGAGAGGGCCGATCCACATAGAAATAATACTGGGGAAGAATCAGTATCGCTGTACCCGAGAGCACCTGCGTGCTGTTATTCACAACTAAAACCTGCGCCGTGTACGACTTGCCCAAAATCGCGACTTGTGGAATCGTGGCTCTGAGCAGTCATCTTCAACTGCGACAATAGTTGTTCAAGTGACAGATCCAAATGGAATCAACATAAATGGAGCGAATGTGGAGATTTTTGCTCAGCTTACAAATTCCATTGTCTCCGTTGGCAAGACTTCCAATGGAACGTTTCTGAGCTCTCCTCTTGAAATCAATAATAATTACACGGTTGTTGTTTCCACATCTTTTCAAACCGAACAACAATCTATATTTCTCTTTGAAAACGGTACTTTCCTTTTGCCATTTACTCTGATCAGATCAGCTCCGTCATCGCAACTCTTGGTGACCTCTGTCAATTGGGGCTCACAAATTCCAGGTTCCAATATCTTAACCGGCACATTTACCATAACTAACACTGGGCAAGTCAATATTGCAACCTCCACTCTCCAGTTCACAAGCCCCTCGCCTCTCTCTGTGTTAGGAGGAGGTTCTTTCTTCAATTTGGGTAGTATAAACCAAAATTCCAGTTACAAGCTATCCGCGACGTTTGCTATTTCTCCAATAGGAAATCAAAGCGTCTACTCTGTTCCATATTCGCTCAGCTACACTGACATCTACGGCAGAACCACAGATCAAAACGGTTCTTTCGGCCTAGTCTACAACCCATCGCCAAATGTGGGCTACGAGCTGGTAGTATCTTCATCTAGCTACAGCCTCGAACACATTGATACAGGCTACGCGGGTGTCGCCAACTTTGCGCTAATTGACGTTGGCCCGCTCAATATAACGAGCGCAACCATGGACTTTAGTGCGTCCTCTTCAGTAACCGTTGTCGGAGCTAGTTCACTTTTCAACGTCGGAGCTTTGAATGTGGGCAAGCAGGCAAATCTATCGGTTAGTTTTACGCTCTTGTCAACAAACAATCAGCCCGATTACACTCTTCCATATGCAATAACATATACAGACAGTTCTGGTGCAACAACCGTTGAGAAGGGTCAAGCAAACTTTGTTCTCAACAGCTCGCCTGAAGTGAAGGTTGCCTCTATCAACGTCTCTTCGACAAAGCTGGAACCGGGAGCAAATTCACAATTACTAGTCAATCTCGCTAACATCGGTGACTCACAAGCCGTTGATATCGGTGTTGCTATCTCAGGGATGCAAGGTGTCTTTTCGAGTAATTCAAGCTACGTTGGTATATTGGGTTCAGATTCGACAGCTTCGACGAGTTTTGGATTGAACATTCCAGACAACTACACAGCAGGGACTTATCCGATCAATCTCGACATTACCTATCAAGACGGATCAGGCAGGACTTACAATTCCACACAAGTCGATTATCTTAATGTATTCTCACGCGGTCAGCCCTTGGTTGAAGTACAAAATACGATAACAGACCCCATCGTCTTGTACTCAGGCACCAATGGACTGATGACGATATACCTTACCAACGTTGGGAGCGACATTGCAAGAAATGTTCTGGTGCAGATTGACGGAGGCTCAAACATCCTCGCAAGTAACACTTTCACGCTAGGCCAGATAAATCCAAACGGCACTCAGACCGAAGTCTTAGGATTGAATGTAGCATCTAATGCGAACTCTGGCACGTACATGCTCGGGCTAGATCTAAGTTATTCGAACCCGCTTGGGCAGGTTTTCAATCATACATCATTTGTGCAGCTGACTATATACAAAGCACCAACAATATTCACACCAATCAATGAAGCAATCATGGGCGCAGTAGCGATTGCTGTCGTTGGCGGAATAATTGCTGCGAGAAGATACGACCTGAAGATTTGAATCTAGTTGTGGGTAAACTCCACGCAAGTTTTCATGCATGAGATTGGAACCCCGCTTTCCCACCGCGCATTTATCGCAGCGCTAATCGCCTCCCTTGGAGCTCTTGAGGCATGACTGCTTACATGATAACCTTGCAAGATGGTTGGCTCGGTGGCCAGTTCTTCCGGGACTGCGAATGCTCGAAGTTCAAAGATATGCCATCACTTGTTGCTCAAACTGGATACGCGTGGGAGACGTGCTGTAAGCGGTGACCTCATTTCTAGCGAGCACGCGGAGGCAAAAGCTTTCGCAACTGTTCAAAAAGAGAGGATTTCTCGATCTTCTCATCATAGGCACCGTAGTTGTCATAGCATTTGTTCTCAGATTCATCAACTATACCAACATCGTAGCTTATCCTGACGAGTTCACGTACTACTACCGCGCGCTCGCAACGCTAAGCTATAACTGGGCCTGGAGCAAGCAATTCATGTTAGATCAACCGCCCATCTACATGTATGTTTTGAGCATTATCACATTCTTTTACAACGACCAGCTGAACACCTTCAGGTTATTCTCTGTAATTTTCGGGTCACTCACCGCCGGAATGGTCTATCTCCTCGGCAAGGCAATTTTCAATAGACTCGTGGGTTTGCTCGCAGCCTTTTTCTTTGCGTTCAGCGGATTTGACATCCTTTACAGCAGGCTGGCGCAGCAGGAAGCTCTAACACTGTTCCTTGTAACGGCGACGCTTTACTTTTTCTGGATGGGAGTGATGCGACCGCAAAAGAGTCTCAAGTATTCAATAGCGGGAGGAGTATTCCTTGGACTCGCGGTCGATACAAAATACATTGCGCTCATTGTACCTCTGACTTTCATCATCTTCTTCTTCCTCATGGGTCGCAATTGGACTAGGTTCAGATTCCTCGACAAGGAGTTTCGCAGTCGTCTTATCAGCAGAGAGTTTGGAGCACTACTAGGAATTGCATTTCTGACAGTTCTACCTGTCATAATTGAACTTTACATAAACGGTGTTGACGCCATTTACTGGGATGTTCTCGGCAAGTTCGTTAACGTATCATCTCCGTTCTACAGATCGTTTAGTCCAGGTACAATTGTCTTCAGCGCACTCTCAAGCTACACGCAGTTACTGACTTTCGTTTCCTCATTCACTTCTTCAAGCCAGAGTGTCTTCCCTGCATACAACTTGTACTCTTTCCTGATGGTGCTTTCTATTTTTGGAATTCTAATCTATTTCTTCGCGGCGTTCTGGAAGAAGCGGGCGGGTGAAACCTTTGTTTTCGTACTGTTCTTGGTCGTTGTGATCTTTTTCCTCTTTTATCATACGCGGTTCCAGTATTACCAACTCTACACATTCCCAGCTTTCCCGTTGATGTTTGCCCGATTATTTGAGAGATCCATCGTTCGCTTTAGTGCTAGCCTCGCACGCGGGGCTAGGACGGTCAGGCCGCTTGTATTCGTTGCCTTCGTTATTCTCTGCCTTGTATTTTCCACAGGAATATTAGCTGGAACTACGAGTGCAAAATACGGACACGGCGCCAATGACGATCTACTGAGCTTTTTCAACGCGATAAAGGCAAACGGAAATTCAACAGTAACAATCGCTGTCACCCCAATTGAAGGCCTGCAATTTGTCAGCTATTATCTGAACCAGATGAACATTAGCGCCAATGTCATTACCCTAGTCGGAATTGGAACACCTAGCGATAATCCCAACATACGGACGCTCGAAGTGCCCATACAAAACTCAACCTCTCTTGTCAGCGAGGTGATTACGGTCCTCCCACTTTCGGTGTATCACCCAAACTACATAGTCCTTGGTGAAGATGAATATCAGACACTGTTTACTACCTCAATGAAACTCTATATTGCACAGAGCTATACTCCTTTGATGATTTCATCCGGGTTCATTATCTTCCAAAGAGTAGCCACTCCAACTTCGAATATACTTGGCTGAAGAGAGGAGAATTTGAAGAGCCGCACGATATATTTCTGAATGGTTTCTCCCGAAGCGTACAGTTCCTAAGGTAGAGTCTGCAAACCCTAATAACGTGATTTTAGACGCTCAACTAAACTGTCTTGCAGGGTACTCGAGATGACAAACTACTTTCAAAGCTTAGAAACCCCGATTTAACGCGTAGGCGCAATAGCAAAAGAACTTCTTGGCCATTTGTACTTCTTTCTTTACTCATGGATGGTTGGTACTTGCCAAACGCTTACAGGCGCCGTATAATTCTCGAATCTTTTCCGAAAACTTCTACTCGAAAGACGATACTCGATGCTGGTTGCAGTATAGGTTACATGGATCTCAAACTAGTCAACAGAGGGTATGAAGTTCTTGGAGTGGATGCCAATGATGACTTCAAGTTCACCTCTGAAAGCTTACCTTCAGAGTATGCGTCAAGATTATCTTACGTTCAGGGGGATTTGGAAAACCTGAGCCTTAGAGATTCACTGTTTGATGGAATAATTTGTGTGGACGTGCTGGAGCATATCCATGACGATGTAAGCGTGGTCACTAGCTTTTACCAAGCGCTAAAATCAGGAGGCGTGCTAGTTCTTCATGTTCCATCAATCGATGGTATGAAGGAGTTCGTTGGCGCTCGCGACCTTGAAGTGAGGAAGGGAAAGGAAGATCTTCGGGCTCACTTTAGGGATGGTTATGAAGTAGAACAGGCAGTAACGCTCTTGATGCAAGCAGGGTTCTCAGAGATAGTCACATTTCACACATTTACAAGAGCCACGCAACTTTCCTATCTTCTTGATGGCCATAGGTTTCGTCAGATAGTTTTCTTCTTACCTTTCCGAATTGCGATGAGGCTTCAGTCTTACTTGAAAGACTCGAGACCTTATGCACGTAGTGATTTTCAAGGGATCATGATAAGAGCGAAGAAAACCACGCGAGTCGACTCTACGAAATAGGGGTACCATAGGTTGTTGCCAGGTGCTGGAATTCATAGAAAACTGGCGTCCTCAAGGAGTAGTTTGGTAAAGCGCTACTATTCGTATACTGAGCAAAATTGTTTGTATAGAAAGGCTCGATTACCGAGGCGTGTAACTGAGTGAGAGCGTAATAATACTCAACTTGAATCCAGTAGGCGTCTAGAGAAGCTCTATCTGGATTGTTCATTATCATTGCACCAGTACTTGGCTGCACGTCTGTTGACCAGGTTTGAGTTATCCATACAGGTTTTGAGGTAGACACACCGTTGTTGACCGTTACATCAGTGAGTAGGTCTTGCGTACCATATTGATCGTAACCAATCACCGAAATATTCGCCATGTTAGCACAGTCTTGCAGAAATGTGGTGTAAGGCGTAATCTCATTTGCGCCCAATCCTCCCTCAATCTCAACTCCAACTTTGGTACTAGGTGAAACTGACTTGACAATGCCTGAGAGCGTTTGGGCTAAGTTGATCCAATTAGTAATGTTATGCGCCGCAGTGCATGAAGCTGATAAAGCGCATGCTACACCGGTTAAAGTGGCACCTTGGATCATTGGATAATACCATCCAATTTCATTGATGACAAAATAGTAGTTTGGCTTTAATATACTTGCAAGCGTCTGAACGCGAGATTCCCAGGCGGTTACAAATTGCGAAACTGGCAAAGGAGAGCTGCGATAATTTTCAGCGGATGCATCCCCCAAGACAAAACACTTTCCATCGGCCTTTATCTGCGAGACAAGATTCTCGATAATTTTCTGCGCTGTAACATTGTTGGTGAGCCATGCATCATAGCCTACATCGATGCGAATGCATGAAGCACCTGAAGACAACGCCATATTGAGATCTGCCTGGATCTCAGATTGCGGAAGTGTTTCAACGTAGTCATACCCTGCGTCGTAAACGTATACTGACCATCCTATGGATGCGTTCGATGAAGGCTTCCATTCAGCAGCGTGTTGAGAGAGCCAAGAACAATTGAATCCCGATATTTCATTAGAGCCGTCTACACACCCTAAATTGGAGAAAGAGCTCGTAAGACTCGTGGAAATAGTTTGACTTTCAGAAGTCGAACTTTTTGAAGTAATGGTTGATAAGTTCGTGGTAGACACAGTTGAGGCAGTTGTCAAAGAACTGCTTGTCGATGAGTGGGTACTTTTCGATTCTCCTGAGCGAGCAGCTATACCTGCGGCTGCAATAACGATTATCAAAACCAGTGCAACGATCAGGTATGTAGTCCTAGCGATCGCGCCGCTCGACACTTTCAATCGTGACGCCATCGCATTTTGCTGTGCAAACTAACCTACAAAAGCGTTACATGATATAGTTGATATCAGATCTTTGATCCAAATACCAACTATAGACAACATTACGATACGCATGATCTACTCAGAAATAAATCAAACTGATTGTTACAAAGAGAAGGCGAATGTCGAGTCAGTAACCATCCCACCGTTTCGAAATTATCAGAGAAAGACATTCTTTGATATGAATTTTATCCTCCTGAGGAATACCAAATTCGCGACGTATCACCACGTTTCATCTATTGGTTTATTGTTAGCGAACTCGAACAAGCTTCAATATTGGCTATGGATAAATACTCATCGTTGACACCAGCATTCACGAACGCTATGAGTACGTCCATTTCGCAAGATCATCTTGCGCTAACATATCCTGCATTATTATCTTACAACGATTCCTTGGGAACGGATCCCTGAAAGATAATTCCTTTGAATGGAAAGGGATTTTGTGAACCGAAACGACGAATACCCGTTATACAGCATATGTATAACTCACTTCAACAATGTAAAATCTCTGAGTCAATCGCTTGAGAGTATATTGCAGCAGATAGACGAAAGGTTCGAAGTCATTGTGGTTGATTCACTCAGCTCCGATGGATCTTTGGAGAAACTTCGAACGTATGCTGACGCTGGTAAAATCGAGCTTTTCACAGAGAAGTGTACGCGAGGAAGTGGAAGACAATTAGCTTTTGATCACTCACGCGGAAGATACATTCTTTCGAACTTCGATATGGATGATGTCTTTTGCCGGAGTATAACGAAAATTCTCGAATTGTACCATTCAAACTTCGAAGGAATGATGATTCGGATCACATCTCCACGAAAGTTCGGAAGGTGGACTGGCTATTTCGCGAACACGATTGCGCCCAAAGAACTACTACAAAGACTCGGAGGTTGGGCGAATGTACAGTTCGGTGAAGACATAGACTTATGGTCACGTGCCGCAACTCAAAACAAATATGGGTGGATGGAGTTTGACCTTATAGAATCCACATTTGATCATGAAGAAAGTGGTTCTTTTTGGAAGAGATTAAGAACCAAATGGGAAATCTATCGTGATTTCCAAAGACTCGGTCTTACAATAAATGCCGGCACTCTTCCCTCGAAACTCCTCAAAATCATATCTACTGCTCGCTATCGTACAAAGGGAGAACCTGGACAGTTCAAACGAGACTTCTCATCAGTGAATTCAAGCTACTACCATTTGTCAGAAAGATATTGTGTAAAAGAAAGAGCACAGAATATTGAAATTGACAAGTCAAGCTGAGCATGCATTTGTATGCATGGCTAATACAGCGAGTCTTCTTTTCGACTTCACTCGACGATCCAGCGCTCGTTCTCTTAAATTCGAAGAAGGTGGAAGAGAAAAGACGTGCGTCGGTTCATGGAAGCACGTTTCGCAAACTCTAGTACTGGCTAGAGTGCTTGAACCAATTCATGCAGATGCCCTTTTGGACTTGATTAGTGACAATTTGGCTGCTCGGCTTAGAGCCGGCTTGTAAACTGTCAAGTCACGGATTAGCGGAAGTACAAAGAGAACAAGCAGAGGAATGTATGTAGGTGAATCTAAGGCCATGATTAATCCAAGAGGAAGGATCACGGCGAAAGGAAATACAAAGTTAACGAACATGGAATACGGCGGATCCAGCGGATCTGTATAAACAATTGATTTCCTTTCCAAATATATTGAGAAAAGTGTGCCAGCGACAATAAGCACAATCGAGAGCATAAACAACTGAGAATATTTTGGCACGCGGAGTGTCGAAAAAGTTGCAAATATCAGAACAGCCAACACTCCTACGGGGTTTATCAGGTATTTCACTATCTTGTACGACTTTTCCCTGCCCAGCGTCACTGCAAACGTCCTAACTCCTGAGCTTGCGTCTGTCTCCACATCATGGACTTGATGTTTGAATACGCTCCACACGAATTCAGATAGTATTGGGAAAATCAAGAGTTCGATTCCATAGTATCTGAAAAAAAGGAACGCCAAGAGAATTGGGTAAGGCCTTTCTAAAACTGAATTGCAGACGAGGCTAGGAATTCCCTTGCTCTTTAGCCTGAGTGGAGGCGCGGAATAGAAAAATCCAGTTACATATGCAATCCCCCATACGAGATAGAATACCCAAGTTCCATTAATAACAAAGACAAAGCCCCAAGACACCGCTCCGGTGAGCAAGAATAGCAGAACCATCGTGCCGATGCTGAGGTTGTGCCCCCGAACCCTTCCTGACTTGCCTGCTGCGATGTCAACTTTTCTATCGAAAATATCGTTTATCAAAACGATGTTTGCCTCGTAAAGTATCAGTGCAAGCGTGAGCATGAACACGCTTCTAATTGGAAACTTGAAACCAGTGACGATCGATAAGTAGAAAATCGAAAGATACCATATTTCAACTGGACCTGTTAACGCCATCACCCATGCACGCAACCGGAAAATATCTAAAAGTTGATTTGATCTACTCACACCGAAAACTCTCTCTACATTCTACTTGTTTGCATTCTTTCTCGTTAATTGGTGAATTGAAGCAGGTCTTAGGATTGCTGCTTTCAGGTTCATCCTGAAGGTTATTATCACTATTGACTCACTTGTCTGAGCTTGAATATGTGGGATCTACCTAATCGATCAAGTAAACCCAAGTTTGCTCTTCCCAACATGTTTTGAAAAATGAGGTGGTATGGCGAAACACAAAACTGCATCAACCCAAACAACGATCTTGGAACCTTTTCTAATTGTTCCGCGTATCCTACTCCGGTTACCTTTTCATTTCTGAAGTTACCTTGAACTGCGCAGGATCCTTGCCAGAGGCCGCGGTGGATTTCCTGGTTTTCGAAGTCAACAGTGATGTCTAGGTTGATACCCTCGCTAGAAAACACCCTCCAGTGGGTGCCGTATACGAAACCAGTCTCGGGGCTCTTCCAACTTGTTAGTCGCTGGATAGCAAAGTCGGAAATATTCCGTTCTGTAGAGTCCGCTTCCTTTACGCTCAAGACTCTTGAGCTCACCTTGTTAAGAAATGGCGAGTAAATCTCCGTCACCAAAATCTCGCAATTGTTAGAAAGTTGGATGCTGAACCAGATCCAAGAGCCTATACCCATGTCCTCCCATCGACCCCACTGTCGGTCAAGCCAAGCTATCCCATTAACTTCCTCGGCTTTTCCATCGATGATTAGTTCACCATTTGCTCTTAGTCGGGTCAGGGAATAGTACCAAGAACCCCCAAGGAGGCCCTCACGAATCATTCCATTCTTGTTGACGAGCAAGGGATCTTTCTCCGAATCCAGCGTCAAGCTGAACGAGGTTTGATTTGATTGATAACTGACCTGATAACTTAGTCCGTTCCCCTCATTTCTTCGCAAGTAATTATTCCCCAAGAAGATTCCGCTCTTGGTGAGTTTAGGTCTTATGTCGCTAATTTTTTCCTTTACAATTAACCTCTTTTCAGCCTTGTCCGTTAGAGAAAAGATCAGGTAATCAGAGAAAAAAATGTACGCCCCGTAACTACTACTTGGTGTCTTCAGGTGAGAGTTAATGTACCACCATTCATGCAAAGCATCCGAGTGTGCCCACTCATCCTCAGGAAAAGAAATCTGCTTCTTCTTTATGTCTCTCGCCTCCAGATATTTCTTTGAAAATGTCCACAAACATTTTCATTTATTTGTATATTCGTATTGCTAAGAAGACAGTTTTACAGACCTTGAGATCGGGATATGTCTCTTCTTCCATATGCAACTTTTCAACAGACATTTTAGTTTCGACCTAACTCTGTACGAGATTTTGCAACAACATCATGTACTCATCAATTATCTTGTCCCATGAAAAATTCTGAATTACATGTTTACGGCCCTCGTTGCCCAATCTGACCCTTAGATCATAATCGTCCAATAGTCTGTTCAGATAGTCTGCTAGCTGTTCGTGAGAACCTGGTTTGAAAAGAAAACCATTCACTCCGTCTTTCACAATCTCTCTAAGACCGCCTATTCTGGAGGCCAAAACTGGAACTCCAGAGCTCATTGCCTCCAATGCGGTTAGGCCGAAGGGTTCCCCCCATATGGAAGGAACGACCACGATGTCGCTCGAGGCATACATACTTGGGATATCCTTGTCATCCAGCCACACGTCAGATGCAAAGAAGGGATAATTTCTCAACTCTAACCTTCCTGATCCAGTTACTGACAGTCTAAAGTCCCTGCGCTTCTTCCACAAGAGATTTAGTGCATTCAGAAGGACATCTAGACCCTTTATCGGATCAAAGGCACGGCCTGGAAGAGTAATGGTCTTTACTTTTGAGGGCTCGTGGGGCTTGGGCGTAAAAAAATTGGAATCCACACCATCTGGAATCACTCTTATCAAATCGAGTGGAATGATGCCGTAGAATTGCTGTTTCATGAACTCTGATGTAGCCACTGCCACCGATATCTTCTTGATGGAGCTTCTTACAAGCATCTGGTATATTGGATAGGCCAGTTTGAGACTCTTGATTGACTCTGGCCTCTCTATAATCGAAGTGTTATGATACATGCGTCTGATATCCTCAGAACAAGTAACACATTTGTGTAAGTTGCGAAGGATACTATACCTGCATATCTGACCATCTCTGAACAAGAGACCATATGAAGCCGGACATCTCAACTCGTAGGCATAGAGTCTCACCATTGTAGGATAATCTTTCGAGGCTTCAATCATGTATGGTTTCATGAGATTTCCTCCCATCACAAATACCGCGTCCGGTTTTATTGAACCAAGTGCCTGTTTAATTAGCGAATAGAAAGTTGGACCAGTAATGTGAGGCATGTTCAGCCAATGTATCGTAAAATCGAACGCCTCGCCACCTTTGACAATGTTGTTAGGCGCGACTATCGTAACTTCGATTCCCCTTCGTGAAAGGCGATCGGCTATTTCCTTAACGCTTCTAATAGCTCCTCCTACTGGAGGCCAGTGGAACCACGAATCAACGATTGCAAGTTTCATGGGAAAGAACCAAGGGGAGCTAATCGAAACAAGACTTTGAACACAACCCCCAGCAAACTGTATAAAAATTCTCTTAATGCCATTTGATCACTTCCCGCCGATTTGTTGCCTTTTTTTCTCCCAAATCTACATCGTCAGTCGATATACCTGTCTTTCAACAAGAATTGTCTAAAATGTGCATGTACTATCAACAGCTTTCTATAATAAGAGAGAAAAGACTGATGAGCACAAAATTGGACTTTAGGATAGATCCAAAGTTCCCTAGAGACGAGGGAATGCATGAAGCTGCGACAGATGAGTGGTGGTACTTCAACTGTCACCTGAAATCTAATGAAGGCACGAGCTACTCGGCAGCCGTTTGTTTCTTCCCAACGTACTTGCTTTTGATGTTCGCAGACATAACCAACAAGAGAATGATCCACAATAAGATCTTGGTAAATCAGAATTTCAGCGCATCCTCAAATCATCTCAATGTTGCGTTTGGCAAGAATAGGTGGGTTCAAGACCTCCAAGACTTGTCAAGATACGAGATGCATTGTGAGAATCAGGGATTCATCTTAAACCTACAAATGTCAAATCAAAAAACGCCTATGTTAGTCGATGGACGAGGTCAGATTAAGGAGGGGCTTCTGGGAAGGTCGTATTACTACGCACAAACAAGGCTCATGGTTCAAGGGGAAGTGGAATTTAGTGGCAATAAGATTCGCGTTAGTGGATTTGGTTGGATTGATAGACAATGGGGGGAGTGGGTGTGGAGTGGTATAGGCTCTTGGATCTGGTTCAGCATCCAACTTTCTAACGAAGTGGAAATGCTCATCATACAAATTACTAACCCGCTCACCAATGGAATAAGCTCGAGAACCTTTACTGTTTGTGGAAAGGGGGGCGAAGTGAAGGTACTCCGAGACTTCCACGTTGTTCCAACTAGTAGATGGCAGAGTCCAGCCTCCAAACGAAGCTATGAATCTCGATGGACCATCTCTTCTGAATCACCATTGGTCTGCCATCTTCGAGTGTTGCCTGATTTTGATTCGCAAGAAGTCATGTACGGACTCTGGGAAGGCGCGTGCAACGTAAGCGGAGAATTTGGTGGAGAAAGGGTCACCGGTAGAGCGTTTGTTGAGCAATCTCACGGAAGAATATACGGCAGTAGGAAGAAAAAATTCATTTTACTCTGCGTTGGTTTGATTCAGCAATGCCTTAGAAGAATGCATTTTCCCAAGACAGACCTAGTAGACAAGGCAGATAAGATTCTACATATTATGGGCTAAGGTCTTTTTCCATTGCAGACTTCAAATCCTTGCGTTATGCCGAAATATCCCGCTAATCGTGCGCGTCAATGAATATATGCTGCTCTTCCACGCAAGTGTCAAGACTCGACATTATTTTGAATTATAATTGAGACTAAACAGGTATTGGATTCTTGCGAGCATATATTTCGACTAATTTCGGGGTTCTTCGGGGAATTTTTGAGAAGGATCTAAAGTACATCATTAGAAACCCTGGTCGACTCGCTCTCGTATTTATCATGCCTTTTTTGCTGACAGCGATGATAGGAGCGATGGGAAGGT
>JAKBSX010000631.1 GCA_021844725.1 Actinomycetes bacterium
TTCAGTAGCTTGATCTAAAGGCGCAAATATCTGCAAATTTTGCAGCTGCATCCAAAATAAGTGAATTGATAGAAAGATACGGGCCAGACGCAGTAACCGACACGTTCCAAAATAGTATCGAGCTGGCCCGCGCTCAAGCTGACCAAAGAATCTCGCACTTACCGAAAGGAAGATACCAAGCTACTGAACTTCTTGATTACGACAGGATCTACACCATCAAAGCGACTCTGGAAATCGACGAAGACGGCCTTCACTTTGATTTCACTGGAACAGACCCTCAGGCGAAGACATTTATAAACTGCGCTCTTCCATGTGCTGTCGCCAATCTTCATAATATACTGGCCTGCCAACTCTTTCCTGATCTCACCGTAAATGCTGGCACTTTCGAATTAGTGGATGTGACCATACCCTCCGGGACCATCATAAATTGTGATCCGCCAGCTCCATGTTCTGGAGCATCGACGATTACAGGTTGGAGGGTGCAGAGTATCACAATGGCTCTCCTTTCCCAGGCGCTCGAGAACTCGGACCGGTCATCTTATGCTATGGCTGAATGGGGATGGGGATTCACGGACGTGCAATGGTCTGGGGTCGATCAAGTTGGTCGCTGGTACACCGTTAGAGGGGATGCCTCGCTGCACGGTGGAGGGGCGAGAGCATATTCTGATGGAATAGATGTTTCAAATATCGCTGGATCCACCAATACTGCACTTCCGAGCGTCGAATCCTATGAGAGCAGATATCCAATCCTTTATCTGTCTCGAGGATTAGTTCCTGACTCCGAAGGAGCTGGAAAGTTTCGAGGTGGTAGGGCAGGATACTGGTCCAGATGTCTGTACGGGGTCGATGAAGCAAGCGACCTTAGTTTTTACATAGGTAAAGAAGTTCCAGCACTCGGCTTTTCTGGAGGTGAAAACGGGACTCCGTCGATCATCTATATCAAGCGTGATACCAATGTACTTTCGAAGATTGGGGTTGAAATACCCCTATACGAGGAACTTGATGGAACAGTCGAAGTCTTGCCACAGCAGCCCTCCGCTCTAGGGCTCCAGATCCAAAAGGGTGATGTTGTATTTGTCCGCGGGATGGGAGGCGGAGGTTACGGCTGTGCAACCGAAAGGGCCAAATCGGCAATTGAAATCGACCTGGAAGAAGGTTTATTATCACCTGGAAGGGCCAAATCAGTCTATGGATACAACGGTTAGTCAAAACACCTAATTAATAAAGGATTCCATAATCCAATTACCGGATAATTAAACAAGCATGATATGGTAATACCAGCAAATTATTCAGATGGCATGTATCGTTGGTTGAAGAGCTAAAGCAAAATGGTCAGGTCGTGACTAGCCTAAATGTATTTAGCCGCTTGTGCTTTTCTAATGAGTAAAGAGACCTTTATCCCAGGCTGGATTTTTCCGGGCTGGTAACTGCAAAATAGGTTTGAAGGTAACCTCAGCTTTTTGGTGTAATACTGGTTGAAGCGTTAACCAAACTTTGCTGACGGGGTGATTTAGTTTATAAACAGTCCGGATAGCTGTCTGCCCAAGCTGATGCACCGTGATGTTTATTGTTGGTCGATTTCGAAAATAGTGATGTTAGTGGTATCCAGTGGTTGATGTAAGTACAAAACCTAAACGAGAAGCCAGGCTTGCCGCGATTGCTGCGCTAGCATTCTCACTAGCCATGGGTACTCAATCAGTGCTGCTTCCGTTGCTTGCCCTTGCCGCAGGTTACTCTAAACCTGATGTTGGGATATTGACGGCAATATCGGCAATAGCGCAATTATTTACAAGAATTCTCTCTGCAACCGCAATGAGAAGATTCAGCGATAAGACCTTGGTGGTTCTCTCCGGTATAGTTCTTGCCGTATCCTCAATATCTGTTGCTTTATCCTCATTTGTCGTGGTATTTGTCATTGCCGAACTGATTCAGGGGATTGCCCGAGGGCTGTTCTGGTCTTCGGCTACGACCCACGTTCTTAGGCAGGAGGGACCTACGGTTGGACTTATGGCAACTATTAATTTTCTTTCCAGTTTTGGATTATTTGCCGGTCCAACTGTTGCTGGTCTGATTGCAAAGTTCTCTTTGTCCACAGCATTAGTCGTAGCCGGAGTCATTGCGTTGACAACCGTGATTCCTGCAGTCCTATTATCCAAAGAACCCCCGTTTGAAAAGGGTGCTAAGAAAATCAAGAGGGAGATTTGGGGTAAATCAGAAGTTCGTCTGGGGTCTTGGGCTGGAATGACAGCAGGCTCATGGCGGGGAATACTTAATTCCTATGTACCGGTAGTTCTACGATCAGTAGGGGATAGTTACTTCTTGGTTGGAGTGCTTGTTTCCATGGCTAACGGTGCCAGCATTCTGGGTACCGGTCTAATGGGCCTCCTTAAGCGCAGATCCCCAATTAAAGTATTTGCTCTGGGAGTAGCTATGGCTGCAATCGGCACAGGATTTGTAGGTATAACCGCTAAAAGTATATTTATATCTCTGGTAATCCTCGTCGCCGGGGGAGTGGGCGCCGGCCTACTGCAAACGTTAGGTCCCGTCATCGCTACAGCTGGGGTCGAGACCCATCAAAAGGGAGACGCGGTAGCATTGGCCGGAAGTTTTAGAGCGGGCGCATTGCTCGGTGCCCCCTTGCTGATGGCTGTATTACTTGGACCGATAGGGCTGAGTGCTGCTTTACTTGTCTCCGGCGCGGTGCTTGGACTACCAATCTTGACAGCTAGAAATAAACTGCGGCCCCGCCAGGCTAGCTAGGGCCGCTTTGTCGATTTTTACTGTCTCATTTAGCTCTATCTGAGATCGAAATCCTACTTGTCGTACCCGTAGCGCCTTAGTTTCGCCTCG
>JAKBSX010000632.1 GCA_021844725.1 Actinomycetes bacterium
ATGTGCTAGAAAGATACTCTTCGGCACTGACTATCCAATCGAAAAATATGAGGATGCGATAGGCCTAGTCAACAAGCTCAGGATAAAACAACGAGACGTTCAGAGAATTTTGCGCGACAATGCAAAGCAGGTCTTCAAAATATGAGCGAAGAAAATACTCTCTTCATTGGCGATGTTCCTCTAGATCAAAGAAAGGAACTTTTTCCAATTTTGGATGATAGCTTTGAAGGGTGGTACTTGAGACACTCAAAAAGAACGCTGCTCGAGATTGGCCTCGTAAGACAGGCAAAAGTAGGACAAGAGGCAGCCGGTCTAGTAATGCTGAAGGATCTAGGAAATAAACTGGGGTATGTGTACTATATCGCTGTTACAAAACAATTTCGAGGAAAAGGTATTGGTGGAAAATTACTGGACAACTCGCTAGAGTACTTTGCAACTAGAGACTTTCGAGAGGTCTATGCAGGGATTGAGGAAGACAACGAAGAGTCAAGCAAACTCTTTCTCTCTAGAGGATTCAGGAAAATAACTCGCGGAGAACTGGCAAAAAAGTATGGCACCATGAACTCTTTTCTTTTGATGAGAAAGATGCTCATCGTTTACGGCGAGATAATGCTGATGAAAGAGCTTGACCTGAAGATTCCCTAGTGGCACACAAGGGTTCTAGCCCACGACTTGAACGCTGCTCCAAAATCAGAGTATTCAGATGTGTCTCTAAGAAGGCAGTAAATCACGTAGTACCTTGACCTCACATCGCAATAAACGTGCATGGACCACATGTTTCTCTCCAAGACTTGGCGCGAGAACATCCCGGACTTTACGTCAGCACTTACTTTGGAAAATAGGGCGGTATGGCCAGAAACTCGCTCCTCATAACTATCAGAAACGTTTACCGTTTTGACGTCTGGGCCGCTCTGGATCTGCTTGATGTTCTTGTCCCTGTGTTCTTGCAGGCTCTTAAAACGTCCTTCAAGTTCCGACATTTCTCCCCAGCTGACGTAAAAGCGGTTCTCCTTGGGGCTGTGGAAAACCAAATCCCCTTTTGCCCTCGTAGCTTTTGGATTGAGTTCCAAACGCCAATCTCTAGGGACTAGCATCTCAAAGCCGTAAAGGGCAAACTTTTCCCTTGATTCATCGGTACTCAAGTGTACACCGCTTGGAAAATGCTCTGGATTTATGCAAATTGCGCAGTGTTTAGCTATTGCAATAGCCCGCAATCTGCGGAAATATAGTTTCGTTGGCATCATCCTAATATGCCTCAAAATGGAAGAGAGTGCGAGCTAAAGCCCTAATTGAGAGATGAAATAATCCAAAAACTTCTTGAGGGAATCAGAAGATATGGATTAGAAAACGTTAGCACCCTTTCGAAGTGGATCGACATTCCCGTTGAAACAGCTCGCTATATGATTTGGGAAGAACTTCCAAAACATGGAATCGACATTGGCGTTTCAATTAACCTACGACGCATTGGGCTTTCTAGATGGATACTTACTTTCAAGCCGAAGAAAAAGAGATACACTGACCTAATCGAGAAGGCTCTAAAAAAAGGCGCGGGCTTGATCTACATTGCAAATCAAGTTCCTTACAATTCTTCGTTTGCTATTCTAGCTATTCCGTTTGGCGAGGATCATAAGCTCCGAAAGCAATTTGAAGACCTAAAAAACAAAGGTGTGATTGAAGAGTACTCGTTTGAAGAAGTAGAGTGGATGCGTTATTTGTCTTTTGATCCTTCCTATTATGACTTTAAGCAAAGGCAATGGAACTTTAGCTGGAAAAAGCTAGAGAATAAAGAGCCTTTGCTCACTCCATACTCAAAGTCCGAGGGTCCATTGCCCCAAATAGACTACAAAGACATTTTGATCTTGAAAGAGCTGCAGGCAAAGGTACCAAGAACCCTTTCAAAACTCTCAGGAGCGATTGGTCTAGACCAACATAACTTGCGCTACCACTACAAGAATCACGCGCGCCTAGTGATCGAAGGATATTATCTGAAACTTGTTTCGACAGAAAGTCAGGATAACAATGTGTCGCTCAAGTTTGTGTACACCATTGAAAACGAGCGCTCTTTAATCGAAACGAGGTCAATTGCTGTATCGCTCCCTTTCACGACCCATGTCTGGAAAACTGAAAAGACCTATGGATGGAGTGTCAAGTGTCCCGGGGATTACGTAAAAGACCTCCTCAGCCACATGAATGAACGCTTTACCACTATCCAAGGAAAGCTAGATCTTTTGGTCATCGACACAAAAAGTGAATTTGAGGCCTCTTTACCTAATGACTTGTTTGATGAATCCTCAGGCGCTTGGCGTTATGAACCAATTGTTTCTTTCGAGCAAAAAGAAATAAAACAGGAAACCATGGATGTAAAAAAACTCGCTTACTCTTAATTACCCAATGCATCGCCACCGTTGTCACGAGCAACCCATCTAGCCAAATTGAGGATCCTGCCACTTTCGTGGAGAGAAAGTATGTCCAAACCAAGGTTGAACCTCCGAAAAGATATAACAGTGGAAGTAATAGACCGATTCAAGTCCTCGTCGCAGACGATGAAGAGGACCTGTTGGAGATCTACTCTAGAGCGCTGATAGATGATGGCTTTGAAGTGACCCGCGCTCAGACAGGAAACGAAGCTGTATCTAGATTCATCGAGTCCCGGCCTGAAGTGATTATCCTAGATTATCGAATGCCACGCGGAAACGGGCTGGAAGCTGCGGGAGAGATACTGGCAATGAAGCCTAGTGCAAAAATCATAATGCTGACCGCTGACGGGACGGTTCTTGAAAGTAAGTATCCATCTAGAAAGCCCAATGCGTCGTAGGTTAATTGAAACGCCAATGTCGATTCCATGTT
>JAKBSX010000633.1 GCA_021844725.1 Actinomycetes bacterium
GTGATAAGGGAGACAAACTCCCCGTCAGAACCAGTTCCATAGTCCGGCAAAAAAACGAGGTCATCAAGATCCAGGGACATCAATCGAGAGCTTAGCTATAAGTGCCGGCGACTGCGGAACCAAGTTATCTGGATGTGTCAATAGGTAGCTCTTCAACCACTCTTTTGGTTGGATTTTAAACTGCTCCTCATCGATCCCAGCCCGAGAAGGAAGTTATTCGCGCTAAGTCCGGAAACTGTCAGGACTTTCGCCGTTTCCTCTAGATGATGGCGAGCAATGACTCCTTATGCAAAAGGACGGAATCTGGTTGGGCGATGTTTTTGAACGGACTAGCGAAAAAACAAGGTGCGGACAACACATCCACTTGGAACTGGTCCTAATTGATCCGAAGGAAATGTTGGCGCTTCAAGGGGTTGAACGCACCTGCAGGGTGACCTTCCGGGCATCACCGCAGTTTACCCTGGATAGGTGGCTAATGAGATGGTATTTGTCAGATACCTGGTGAGATTAGCACGCCCAACAGTGAAGCTACGACAGCCCCGCTGGCAAGATGGCCTCAATGAGATGCGGCCCGCTTTCTTCGAAAGCCCGGGCTAATTGCAATTCGAGCTCTTCAGCTGTCTGAACCCTACTCGCGCTAACCCCAAACCCTTCCGAGATAGAAACGAAGTCCAAAGTCGGCGGAAACAGTTCGAGCATTTTGCGGGATTCCTCACCCTCTCCTGCGGCACGCACTCGGCCCAATTCGAGTTGCAAGATAGCGTAACTCTGGTTGTTGAATATCACCGTAGTCACGTCTAGTCCTTCCCTTGCCTGGGTCCAAAGTGACTGGATGGTGTACAGTGCTGAGCCGTCCGCTTGGAGATTTACGACTTTGGACTCGGGTGAGGCAATAGCCGCACCTGTTGCCAATGGCATTCCTTGACCGATGGCGCCGCCCATTAAATTCATCCACCTATGCCGACGCGAGCCCCTGGTTGCGAGATAGCTAGAAGCACCGTTCGTAATTGCTTCTTCAGAAACTATCGAATCGCTGGGCAAGACGTTTGCTATGACCATCGCTGCTTTTGCCCCTGTGAGGTGCCCCTTGGGCATTTCTGGGAGTGTTTCAACCGGAATTTCGACTCGCTGGGCGCCAATACCTAGAAGCTGGCCAAGCTCTTCGAGCATCACGTCGGCTCCTAGTCGGTCCGTAGTAAATGAAACTATTTCGGTTCCGGGTGGGACGAGTCTATTTTCAAGTCCAGGATATGCAAAAAATGCCACCGGGACTTCTGCGCCACATAGTACTAAAAGGTCAGCTCCCTTTAGCTGTTCGATTGCGGCCTCGGAAAAGTAGGACAGCTTATCAAAGCTTGCGATACCCGCTCCCCGTTCAGCAATGGAGGTGAAGGTCTCACTAAATACCCGCACGCCGAAAGTGTCCGCTATCCTCTTGGCGGCTTTAGCACCCCGTTCCGACTGGGCACTTGCGCCCAACAGTAGTACTGCCGAATCCGCCGAGGAGATCTTTCTAGCCAGTTCACCCAGCTCCGCGACTTCTGGGCTCTCATCGTTTGTTGTTACTGGCCCCCCTACCTCCCTGGAGACCTCTAGCCATGAGAAATCAGCCGGGACAATTAGCGAGACGACTCCGCGTCTCCCGTTCATCGCTGACTCGACAGCCGATTTTGTTTGCGCGGCTATTAGATCCTGGCTAGTAATCCGAATGGTCTGTTTAGAGACCGCTCCCGCAAGTGACTCTATATCCGATGCAAGCGGTGGGTCTAGCGGAAGGTGATAACTTGCATGATCTCCAATTATATTTACGATCGGAGATCCGGCCCTTCTGGCATTATGCAGATTCGCCGATGCATTGGATAGGCCCGGACCGCGGTGAAGGAGAACCGAAGAAGCCTTCCCACTTACGCGAGCGTAGCCGTCGGCCGCCCCTGAAGCGACACCTTCAAAGAGGCAGAGCACTCCGCGCATTTCAGGATTCTGATCGAGGGCGGAGACAAAATGCATTTCCGATGTTCCTGGATTAGAAAAACAGACATCAACTCCAGCGTCTAAGAGTGCTCGCAAAAGAGCATTTGCACCATTCATTTCAGTATCTTTCCGGGGTTAAGTAGCCGCTTTGGGTCGAAAGCCAGCTTTATGCGGCTCATTAGGTCTAATTTATCGCTGTCTTCGGTATCGTAGAGGTTTTGACGCTTGGCAATCCCGATCCCATGCTCCGCAGAAACTGCTCCGCCTATGGAAAGGGCGTATCGAAAAATCTCCTCCTCAATTTCACCAAGAAGGCTGGGATCGGGCTGAAATATTGAGAAATGAATATTTCCATCACCTATATGGCCAGCACCTGAAATGTAGCTATTGGTCCGCATTGCCAATTCCTTAGCTACTTTCAAAAATCCAGCTAATTCGCTTCTCGGTACTACGGTATCAAGTATGTCATTGGCTCCGGCTTCCTTTGACACCCAAAACGCAGATTCCCGTGCTAGCAGGAGGTCCTCTCCTTGCTTTTGGGTGAGAAAGTAACACTCTATGGCACCACGTGAAGTCAAGGTCTGGGCTATTTCCTCTCTTTGGAAAGATAACTCGTCCCATTGTGACCCCTCTAACATGACCAGCAGGTACGATTGGGCAGCCTCCATAACCGAACCCGACATGCCGAGATCCACCTTCACCCGGTTTGCCATTGCGTATAGACCGGCCGCATCCATAAACTCAAGGACCAGGGGTAAGTTTTCAGAATTTACCAACTCAGGGACGCATGCGGTGAGTTCATCTGGCGATACAAAAGCTGCCAAAAGTGAAACCGTATGCTTCGGCCTCGGATAAATTCGAAGAATGGCCTGA
>JAKBSX010000634.1 GCA_021844725.1 Actinomycetes bacterium
GGTTACGACGTTCCAGGACTCAGGGACTCTTTGGGCGCTAGTGGTGGAGTGGTTGTTCCAGGTGACCCGGAATCATTGGCGATCGGTATCTGCACAGTTTTACTTCGAGGCAGTCGTTGGGTGGAGGCTTCGCCTGGAGGTACTTGTTCTTGGGAGAGGGTCGCGAAAGAGTGTGAGGAACAGTTTAACCTAGCGGTAACGGATTACGCATCTATCCAGTAGATCGTTCTGCTTGAGGTACAAGATTAGTAGCAAATTTGCGAATATCCCAGTGGTATTCATTGTTCGAGGGAGCTTTGCGTATGTTTGGGGTATACGTTGGTGACAAAAGAAAATTCGCTTCAACGTAGCTGTGGAAGCGAATTAAATAGATGCCAGTCATCTAAAGAGCTTTTAATTTGCTGGTCTGAATCTGGCAGTATTGGTGAGGATCAGTATTATTCATTGAAAGACGGGGACGCGGGTTTGTCGATTATTTGTATAGAGCCGTAATTAAATGGTGATTAAACTTCATTTATTTGGCGTCCTTTGATAACCGGAGGGGATGAGTACAAGTCGAGGTATTTGTTGCACCTGGTTTATATCGGGTTATATCGGGCTTTCGCACAAAAGGCCTTGCCCTATCAAGTATAGAAGAGTTGTTGAGAGTTAGTCGAAACTTTCGGCGTAACAAAGAAAGAGGAGGGCGAGAAGTCTTGTGGACCCGATAGTTACTGTGTTAGTCCCTGCATTCAACCGTGCCAACATGATGGGCGATCTCATTAAGTCATATCTTGCACAGGATTTTCAGGAAAGTGAATTACTAATAATGGATGACTGTGTTGAAGATAATACTGTTGGCGCTATTGTTAAATTCTATTCAGACAATGATCCTCGCATACGTCTGCACAAGAATTTAGTAAATCTTGGATTTGCGGGAAACCTTAGAGAGGGACTAAGCAAAGCTAAAGGTAAATATATTGTCGTACTTGGTGACGATGATGTATTTGCAGCGCCTTTTGCGCTCGGGAAATATGTGCACTACTTCGACACGCACAGCGACTTGGTGTTCATTTATTCTAATATACTGGAATGCGACGAAAGTCTCAATGTCGACTACGGTTTTCGTTACAGCAGTGCCCCAGTTCTTTTTGAGCCTGGGCTGGAGTCGCTCGAACATGTTTGGCTGCTATCCTGTTACATTCCAGGTATTGGCCTAAGAAACACTCCGTCCCTGTTGAATTCGTTTCCGTCGGAAGCTTGTCTTTTCCCACAGGTTGAGCTTATTGGCAAATTACTGTTGGATGGCTCAGCGATGCTGACAGGTGAGTTCCTTTTCGCGGGCAGAGCACATTCAAGACAATTGGGTTTCAGATTTGCGAAAGAAAAGGCGATTAGGCCCGACGAGCGTCACTCAGTAGAGGAACTTCCAGTCATTGCCCGAACAGTAGCCAAAATGGCCACTCAAAATTATGGAATGGAAATTGAAAGGGAACTGATTGATGCCGTAAATCGATTCTTTCGGGAGTCGCATGCAACAATACTCCCTACTGAGAAGATTAACTGTGCAGATACCGATCGCCAATGATTCCGGGTCACCTGGAACAACCACTCCACCACTAGCGCCCAAAGAGTCCCTGAGTCCTGGAACGTCGTAACCGATGCTCTCAGTACCAACACTCGCTGCCTCGCTTACTACCAGCCCCCAGCCCTCTCTTACTGAAGTCACTAACAGTAGTGTTGCTCTAGAAATCAAGTCCATTTTCTGGTCTTCGGAAACTCGTCCAAAAAACTCAATCCCAGCATCAGCACTTCTTTCGAGCTTCGCCTGCATTGGACCTGAACCAATAATCCACATCCGAACTCCGGGAAACATCTTCTTTACTCTCTTATATGCCTCTATTGCATGATCTGGGCGCTTGTTTGCTGTTAGTCTGCCAATAAATAGCAACGTAGGAGGGTTCTCCTTAACCACTATACGCCCGGTTAATGAGTGGCCATCAGACCCCTCAGGGACGATGGCCACCTTCTTTAAACCATACTGGATCAGAGACTGCCTAGAAGACTCCGAAACCGTCAATACCGGCACATCTTTATACCATGACAACCAAATAGGTTCAAGAATATACCTACCCAACAGGGCGACAATCCACGGGTACTCGTAAAACCAAATTTCTCGAGCCACCTGATGTATCAAAGAGACAACTGGAGTTCCTTTGACAAACTTTGGAGTTCCAAACGGACGCGTATTGACTTCGTCTATTACAACATCGAACTTTCCTCCACCTTCTTTCAGCCAATATCGCTTTGCAGCTCTATAAACCGAGTGTTTGCCACCGCGTCGGATCACTCGATATCCGCCTTCGGAAATTTCATCATCTGGCATGTTGAAAACCGAAGCACAAAATAACGTCACTTCATGGCCCATCTTCACCCATTCGGTCGCCACCCGATCGGTATATACCTCTGCTCCACCACTATTCGGATGTGCCAGATCACGCCAGTTATAAATAAGTATCCTCACGCAATCTCCGCGTCCAAGAGATAAGCAGAGTCGACTCGACTCTGCTCCAATGGCTCTCGATCATAATAATGGATGAAATGCAATCGGTAGTAGATACCTAAGGTGTCCAGAAGCATTCCTTTAACAGACCTCCACGAAACCGTCGAAGTAAACCGCTCTTTGATGACTACCGGCAACTCTTCAACTTGGTCAAAACCTAAATGTTTAGCAACTACAAAAAGTTCAAGATCAAAGGCAAATCGCTTCTCAACCATAAGTGGCAGTACTTGAGCTATCACATCTCTTCGGATCAATTTGACACCGGTCTGGGTATCTCGAACCGAAAGCCTGAACAGCACCCT
>JAKBSX010000635.1 GCA_021844725.1 Actinomycetes bacterium
ACGATCTACCCATACGTTGCATAAAGCTTCATTTGGCCTGAGCAATCACCACAAATCCAAGTACATATCGGCATCCTTACCGATTTATTGCTCGTTCAGCACGTAGGTTTTCTCCCAAGTATTAGTTTTTAGCACCCGTGGATGCTTTCTTTCCGTTACTATAAAGTAAAAAAAAACCTTTCCCATGGAGTTATCGTAAGTCCTTTTTCTTCCTAACCATACTCATTTTTTGGGCTATTAGCCATATCTACGCAATTTCGAAAAAGAGGAATCACAAAGTCTCTCCAGAATCGAAGACGACAAAGAAGATATACCTAGGTAGTAATCACGGAGAAATTCCGATTTTTCAAAGTTTCTAAATTTTGGGGAAGGTCCGAATGGTTTTTATGCAAGTATGGCAAAGGTGATCAAGCAATCAGTCTCTCTTAGCTGGCGATGAACGATTCGAAGGCTGAAAGGCGTTTGTGAAAATTCAAGGCTATTGCTTTCTTCTCAGATTAAACTATCAGTTTCTATATCCATAAAGGGGACTGAGGGTTCTTGGGTATTTTAAATACTTAGATACCTATATTTGATTTACAACTTCCACAAATTCTTCTCAGCACCATGAGTATTTCTATCCTTGGTGGTTTCTTGACCACTTGCGAAATAAACCCGGTGGGGCACCGGGTAATTTATTAAGTTATGGGTTATAACCGTCGGAAACAGCATTTTCTTCGATCTCATACCTCGGTACTAACTCTAACTAAAATTGTCTATTTCTTTCCCAAAATAGGATGGTTCCTGTGGTGAGGTGTCCGACATACAGAGCAAATAATTGGATTGCGGTTCAAGCGAATAGAGAATTGATTCTAAATTTGTGCAGCAAGTGTTCCAAAGCAATTACATTTCACCATTGGAAATCGTCACCTCCTGTAAAGTTGCAATCTTCGGGTCTGTGCAAATAAATGGCTGTCATCGCACATCGCACCGATGGCTAAGGGTAGAGATGCAACCTGCACGCTTTCCGGCCCTAGTGAAGCTTGGTCTTCCTACCAATCATCAAGCCATGACAGCCGGCGTGATGGTCACGCCTTGGCTCCTACGGTAAGGATCGCCGCCAGAAGATTTAACTTCAAACACCGAGCAAGAGTTGCAGATGACGGACGGTCTGATAGGTTGACTTTCTCGGACTTCGCACTCAACCACCAATGATCGTGACTTTCTCCTGCGCCATCATAGTATAAAGTAACAACACGATGCAACATTCTCGAATATGAGAAAAGATGAATCGATGTTGTCAGCATGGCGGATGTTGGGCAGGTATAATACGGGGCTTTTCCCTCCCTCTCAAATGAAGTGACCGTCGAAGTTCACGGAGCAGAAAACTGATTCTGTGGTCATATCTCCCAGACAAATCTTACACCTTCGCGCTACGGAGATAATTGAAAGGACTTTTCATCCTCGACGGATAATAGCATAAAATGCGCTCCTCAATTTTGAGCATTTCCCTCGCTGTTGTTGCGTCAGCCGCGCCTGTAGCTTTGGAAAGCCGAGCCACATGCTACAGTGGCGTCTATGTTATTGGTGTCCGTGGCACTGACGAACCTGCAGGATACGGCAGCGTTGCTTCAGTTGTCAGCAGCGTGCTCGCTGCTATTCCTGGTTCTGCAGGGGTTGCCCTCGACTACCCAGCCTCGTACTTGGACCCTCTCTATCCCGAATCAGTGACAGACGGTATCAATAGTCTGATCGGCTTGGTTGAGGACTATGCCAACAACTGTGATGGTGACATCGTACTGGTGGGCTTCAGCCAAGGAGGAAATGTCATCACTGATGCTCTAGCTGGAGGAGTTGATAAACCTACGCCGCTGACCGAAAGCTATGTCAACCATAGTAAGTGTCACCTCGGAGTACATGCTGAGCTTTTCTGGAGAAAATTTATCTGACTCTACAAGTCTCTGCCATTACCGTATTCGGGGATCCTACCTTTACCCACGGTCAGTCATTTGATGTCGGTACTGATACCAGCAGTGATGGTGTAAGTTGTCCATCCGGGAGCTCACATGAAAATATTCTTTCTGATGAATGGTAGATCTTTTCTCGAGGTGGCGATAGCCTTGCCTTGCTCAATACTTATGCGTCCAAGATTCAGAGCTATTGTGATGCTGGTGACATTTACTGCGCTTCGGGAGACAATACGAGTGCTCATGGCCAAGAAGTTCCTACATGGGGTAGCGCAGCTGTGCAATTTATTGTCAATAAGAGCACATAAGTTGATCTTAGTCGAGTTTTTTACCTAGGTAGTTTCTATATGACCAAAGACAGGAGGTGTAACTGGCAGATCTCGTTTTACTAAAGATCAGCCGTTTTCAGAACTTCGCATCACTGTCGAATTCAAAGTTCCTAGTCACTTGATATGCTGTTCACTAACGTGAAAGCTCAATAAGGTCATCAAAAGAGATTTTTTAAAATGGAAAGAGTCATAAATCATATTACACAACTAGTCTTTCTGTTCAATGTTTAGTGGGGAAATTGTGTATTATAATTCCAAACACCTTTGAGTTAGGGCTCCTCTCAAAAGTCTACTTGCTCGAATAGTCTTCTTTTGTTGATACAAAATTCAATGTTCTTACGGCAGTCGCACGATCACAAATATTTTGCGTTTTTCCGAGTTTTTAAAGAGTGATATGGCTCAATTTGTTCTCAAGATATGAGTTTCACTGGAAGATACAGATCTCGTAGTGATTGTTGTTACCGACCAGTGTATAATTAGGGCAAGGCGCTGGTATACGCGGTCGTAAAACCGGAAGATAGTGTCTTGTATTTGTGGTGATTGCTCAGGCCAAATGAAGCTTTATGCA
>JAKBSX010000636.1 GCA_021844725.1 Actinomycetes bacterium
CTGAGTGGGGAGAAGATCAAGAGGAGGCTGCTCACAAAAACCGCCGGAAAATACGAGACGCATGCGGTCTTGTGGGGTAGCGGAACGCTCGCGGATCTTCGGTAGCGCCCATGAAAGAAGCTCGTTGTGCTCCTCTCGTTGAATCATACCACCGACTGCAACAAGCACATAGGCCTCATCCACTGCTAGCAGCCAAGGCGTGTCACGCTTGATTGCATACAGTTCCCTAAGTAGTGCCCTGTTCTTGTTGAATACTTCTATTGACGCTCGGAGCTGGTCAGTGGTAATTTCACGTCCCGCAATTTTCTCAACCTCGCGAGCCAGCCTGGCATATTCTCCGCGAAGATAGGTCGCGGCGTGAATTGAATTCGGATTCTGAGGTAGATAGAGAATCTCGCAAGGGTAGTCAAAATTTCGACCCCACACAGCTGCAAGGTTTCTCGCCGAGTCGCAAATCGGGTGAGACACAAACATGTCAAGAACAACTTGACCGCCCAGCGCGATTTCCAGTGAGGTCTTCAGGATGGAGCAGAGGTACGAGCCAAAGTGCGACTCTCCCTGACGAGGCTCAATCGGGGCGCCGCGCACCTTGAATGGTAGTAGGCCCGCTGCATCGACAATCTCCTCAGGGAAATATACCTGAAAATGTCCTACCACCTTACCGCCAGCGTCACGCCATCTCTTGACGGTAGGAAAATCCGGATCTTCCACTAAATCCCTACACATGATTATTGCTTCATCAATAGAGATGTTTTCATACGAATCTAAAAGACGCTGCATCGTTATCACCCTTTCATCGAATCTGCACTGGATCTGTCAACTGAATTTGATGAGTCACCATCTAAAGCGCTGCCACAATTACCACAAAAGCTAAACTGAGATGGTATGAAGCGTGAACCACACGCCGGACAGCTCTTTTGGTATGCTCCCCACGGAAACTCCGATGAACCACCGGATGCTGCCCGCTCACGTAACATTCTGTACCCGGGCTGACGCTTTTCAACGAAAGCGTTCATACCCTCAATGGGTTCGAAACTTGAATAGTGAATAGAAAGCCAGTCACGCGCGTGCCCTACGGTCTGATGCCAAGCCAGATCTTTCCAGAAATTGGTTTGTTGCTTGGTGTAACGTGTGCACTCCGGGAACTGTTCGATAAGATCTGAAGTTATTGCTTTGACTGCCTCGTCGAGCTTCGAAAGGTCGATCGAATATCCGTCTTGTTCCTTCTTTGCCTTGGAAATCTGCTCGGGAGAAGCTTGAACGATGAATTGGCCGTCTTTTACTACAGAAGGTACAACCTCGTTGACCAAACCCCACTCAAGAGCCTTATAAGGCAATATTGGACGATTGAGCAAGAGCATTTCCCGAGCACGACGATCACCGACAAAAATTGGAAGCCACTGAGTGGCTCCACCAGCAGCTACGCTGCCAACTTTGGTCCCAACCTGGCCAACATATGCGTGCTCTGCAATAACTGAAAGATCGCAGGCGAGATGGCTCTCATTGCCGCCACCCACCGCCATACCATTCAGTCGGGCAATTACTGGCTTACCTGAGTTAGTGATGCTCTCGATGTATGCACTGAATAGACCCATGTATTTCCAATAATCGTGGGGCGACTTGGTATACTCTCTTTCGTATTCCTTTACGTCACCACCAGTGCAGAACGCCGTCTTACCGCTACCGGTATACACGATCACTGCAACTTCATCATCGAACGCCGCTTCTCTGAAAGCTGCAGCTAGTTCGATCAACGCCCTAGTGCTATATGCGTTGTAGAACTCTGGACGATCAATTGTGATAGTTGCTACCCAATCAGCCTTGGAGTACCTAACTTGGGTGAATTCGACGGTAGGAAGTTTTTCAAAAACCATAAATCATTACCTCCAGATTGAGCTCTGCACGAGAAATTCTACATACTTCTTTACTACTATCGTTAAAGTGTAGCATAACACTATGGAATGTAGATATCAAATAGAGGAGAGGAGATTTATCAACTTATCGGATTAATATTTAGGTAATCTATTCAACAATCCATTTACCAGCTATTTGGGCGAGCTTTCCCGGAGTTGACGCTACAATTTTGAAGCGGAAAAACTTACCAACAAGAGTCCACTCTCTGCACTGAAGTGGATCGAATGTTTGATGCTTTATGTTTCATACCTTTGTCACCTGGGTTCTACTCGTACAGACAAAGTAATTGATCAATTATTGTTTTATCTCAACTTTGGTATACGAAATCGGCAGCGAATTGGTAGGCGCTCCGACCGCAACGGGCTGGAGAATTATTGTCGTGTAGTGTCGCATCCCAAAATGTACCCAGGTCGGTGAGGAAATATGCAGGACGAGACCTTCAGTTTGCCGAAGTTTTTAAATAGAGCCAATAAGTCCGAAGAACACGAGCCAACGAATCCGGCAAACAAACTTCAAATAGAATTACTTCCTTTGCTTAATAATATAGTATTTGAGAGTGATTCGAACCGAATTCCAACCGAACTCCAATCCGGCTGAAGCTACCTTGGGTATGAAGATTCAGTTCTTTGACCTCCTCCCCTCCGTTACTGAAGGAGATTCCTGAGAACCAGCAGCTCATGCCACCAGCCCTTCAGAGAGTTGACGCTTCGCTGGGCCGCTGTGCTCAGCCCTAACAGGCTTTTGCTGCAGTGTCCCTCTGCGTCCTGTAACCCCCCAAAGGGGACCCAGTCCTGCGGTGAGAATGTTCTGTGCTGCGTTAATATCCGCATTAGCTTCGTACCCACAGTTGATACAGATAAAGACCGCTTGACTGGAATGTAATGCGTACTCCCCAACCGGACTCGGGACGCGCAGGACTAGGTAG
>JAKBSX010000637.1 GCA_021844725.1 Actinomycetes bacterium
GGGAAAGACGGTGCGCACCATTCTGGCTCATTTTCCCATGGAGACTACTGCGGGGCTCTATGGAGTCGACTTCAGGCCCATACTTGCACAACTTTGCTCCTGGAATGAATGACACGGTGGAATCACACTTGAGAAATGTGCTCCCCCGTCACGGGTCAAGAGTAGGGTGTCGGATGTAGTGATAGCCCAGCCACTGTTAGGAGAAGAAAACTGTAGGGGACCAGCAACGCTATGATCCCCCAGACTCCCAACAACAGCTGAGATCGTATTTGTTCTCACAGAAATCCAACTCTGTCCTTCATTTGCAGTCCGATACAGCTTTCCACCTGCCAAGTAGATGAATGTGGTTGAATTTATTGCAGCAAATGGCTCTGACCCAACTGCCACACAAGTTTGACAGATTGGGCCAAGCACCGTGGGAGCCATTGTCGGCAGGGCCTGAAATGGTGTAGTGTAGGGCGTCCAGGTTTTACCACTGTTGTTGGTTGTTTCTACTAGAGCATTGCCCGATTTAGGCTGTGCCAGCAAAACTCCTGTTTGACCAAAAAATGTCGGCAGAGTAAGGGACTTGAATACGGTTTGAGATTCATTTCCGGCTGGTAAAAGGACTTCCTTCCAGCTGGCACCACCGTCTTTGGTCAAGTACAGTTCGGTTCCCTGGGGATTCAGCCCCCAGCCAATATTAGAAGATACAAACTTGATTCGACCGACTGGAACCTGACTGTTGACCACTGACCAAGTTGAACCACCATTGGTGGAAGCAAGTATGGCCGAGGTATTTGTACCTAATGGCGAATACGGTTCAACTGTTACGAATCCGTCATTCGGGTTGGCAAAGCTGAGGCTGTCACTTACACGACCAAGTGGAGCAACCTTAGGAAGTAGTCCCGATGTCCAGCTCAACCCTCCATTTACAGTGTGATCAACACCCAATCCTTTTGCTATCCCGGCAATTAGCCATCCATCTTTTGAATTTATAAATGAAACTGAGCTGTAGTTGGCAATGGGATCACCGGGACTTGGCGGACGAGTATATCTCCAGGTGTTGCCCCAGTCAGAACTGAAAAACATCCCGTAACCATCGACCAACCACAGTTTCCCGGGTCCTACCACATCAATGCCCACTACAGGCGGCTGTCTCACCGAAGGCTCTGTCGGAAATGGTGCGAGTGGAGTGTTGGGAATTGAGATAGGCGAGGAACTGCCAAAAGTTGTTGTTGTGCTTCCACCTTTATCCCGAGTCATCATCAGTGTGACTGCAGAGGCTAGAAATAGAGAAGCCGCCAGGGAAGTTCCAATCAGCCACCGCCTGCGTCTAAGTCGGCGTGCCTCTTTTATCAGGGCGTCTGGGTCCATGGTGTCTGGAATTTTGGGTTTCAGTTGAGACAGAGTCATGCCTACCCTCGCAACATAACAGGAATAGTGCTAATATTACTAGCATCATGAGAGATGTCAAGGTTGACCCTTTAGAGCCCGTTCCTCTTTTTGAGCAGGTTGCGGCTGAGATAAGAAGAGCAATAGCGGACGGAGAGGCAAAACCAGGTGAGCGTATGCCACTTGCTAAAGACCTCGCCAGTGTAATGGGAGTAAATACAAACACAGTTCTTCGAGCGCTGCGGCTACTTAGAGATGAAGGTCTGCTTGAGTTTCGAAGAGGAAGAGGAATTACAGTTGCTGGCACAGCAGAAAAAGGTGCGGTAATGGCAAAGCTAAACGAACTTCTGAGATTTGCCAGATCACAGGGATACCAGCCGGAGGAGCTGGTCGCCATGATAAGGGGACTCCAGCGCTAATGCACAGCCTCTAACGGTGCCATTTAAGAAATAGCGGGTTGAAACCATACTCCTTTTACTACCATGAGTCGTGTAGGGGATATCGATGAAATCACGTCAAAAGCACGTTCTACGGATCATTTAAATTTCCTACTTACGATCACTGAAATACCCCCTGAACCTCCCTTTGGCGTGGATTGAAAATAAATATTCACCACATGTAGCACGCGGTTATCCAATGATTGTGATTTAACTACGCTTCTCAAAGGAGACCATATCCATGTTGTCAAAGGGAGAAGATGTGGAAATGCATGCATTGAACCTTAATCCACCTAATCTAATACTCTAAAAAGACCAATTATAAAGAAATAGTTCCCTCTGAGCTGGTAGAATGGTTTCCTCTCGTCAAACTCAACGATGATATTCAACATGACATGTTGATTCACCAAATTCCGACAATAATGCACCAGCGATGTATTACAATGTAATTCAGTAGAGGAGGCCATTATGCCCGCAAATGCGTTGGTTCAGGCTCGTATTGATAGTGCCATAAAAGAAGAAGCCGCTCTTGTCTTAGAAGCAATGGGGCTAACCGTATCTGACGCAGTGCGTCTGCTTCTTACTAGAGTCGCTACCGAGCACGCTCTACCCTTTGATCCACTGGTTCCCAATGCAGAAACTATCGAGGCAATGAAAGAAGCACGACGGGGTAATCTGCCATCGTTTGCAACGGTTGAGGAACTGATGGCAGATTTGAATGCGCCAGATTGAGACTACCAATGCTTTCAAACGAGACTACAAGCGGGAAGCAAAGGGGAAACAGAGGCTCACCCTGGAAAGCGAGTTTTCCAGTATTGTGCAATCCTTAGCTAATGACGAGCCTTTGGAACAACGCTATCAAGACCATCCGCTTACGGGAGAATGAAGTGATCATCGTGACTGCCGAGGAGCTGCCAGCTTCCCTGAAACACTATTCCAGAGAACTCAGTTGACTCGAAGGCCCAGATCCATCGCGCTCCTTTCCAATCCACTCCAGCAGCCGTTCACCTGGGAGTTTCAGTGA
>JAKBSX010000638.1 GCA_021844725.1 Actinomycetes bacterium
AGCTCGATCGCAAGGGGTGATGACATCATCTAAGGGAGTCGAATGGCTCCTTAGTAGGTCCAGTTTGCCGGACTTGGTTTTTGAGGCCACTTCTGCGAAAGCCCATTTTGAAAATGCGCTCTTATATGCTCAAGCAGGAATTAGAGCTATTGATCTGACCCCTGCCGCTGTGGGACCTTACATTTGCCCTCCCGTTAATCTGGGGGAGCATATGAGTTCGGCCAATATTAACTTGATTACCTGTGGGGGCCAAGCTACGATCCCAATCGTTCATGCCGTTTCCCGGGTGGTATCTGTTCCATACGCCGAAATCGTTGCTTCTATTGCATCCAGATCAGCTGGTCCGGGAACTCGGGCAAATATCGATGAATTTACGGAAACGACTGCCAAAGCTATAGAGACTGTAGGAGGCGCTCGCAAGGGAAAAGCAATTATCGTTTTGAATCCGGTTGATCCTCCAATGATCATGCGTGATACTGTCTTTTGCGCTATTCCTCCAGGTTCTGACCAGAGGGCTATAACAGAGTCAATTCATGACATGGTCGCTGAGGTTAAGGCATACGTTCCTGGATACACGCTTAGAGCCGAGCCGCAATTCGATGTGGAACGGGAGACTTGGTCTGGTAATGCGCGGGTGGCAGTGTTCTTAGAGGTCAAGGGAAATGGGGATTATCTTCCTCCTTATGCCGGAAATCTTGACATAATGACCGCAGCAGCGGTGCGAGTGGGAGAGTTACTGTCGTCTGATAACTTTTCGAAAAGCGCATGACACCCGCCACCAATTCTCTCCGAATCACTGATTCCACATTACGCGATGGAAGCCACGCAATGGCGCATCAGTTAACCGAAGACCAGGTACGTCAGACTGTTGCAGCTCTAGACTCGGCAGGCTTGCAAGTCATAGAAGTAAGTCATGGTGACGGTCTTGGCGGGTCTTCTTTTAATTACGGTTTTTCCCGGGAGAATGAGATAAAGCTTATTGAGGCAGCTGTTTCCGAAGCCCATCGGGCTAAGATCGCGGTTCTGCTTTTGCCTGGCGTTGGCACAATTGAAGATCTAAAGGAGGCTCATGGAGCTGGCGCCCAGGTCGCACGTATAGCGACACACTGCACAGAAGCTACTGTCTCAATCCAGCATTTTGGGGCGGCCAGAAGATTGGGGATGGAGACAGTTGGCTTTCTGATGTTAGCACACAGAATCGGCCCAGATGAATTGGCAGCTCAGGCTCGGATCATGGTTGACGCTGGCGCTCAGTGCGTATACGTCGTAGATTCCGCAGGCGCACTTCTTCTCAGCGGTACCCAAGAACGAATCAGTGCATTAGTAGCGGAGATTGGTGGTGATGCTGAAGTGGGATTTCATGGTCATCAGAACCTCTCGCTGGGCGTGGCGAACTCCGTTTTGGCTTTTGGGTCCGGTGCCAGACAAATCGACGGCTCGTTGTGTGCGCTCGGAGCCGGTGCTGGAAATGCACCTACTGAAATTTTAGCTACAGTTTTCGAAAGGATGGGTATTGAAACCGGTACGGATGTCGACGGGGTTCTCGCGGCAGCAGAAGAAATCGTAAAACCGATGATTCCTCGGCTGCCGTTCCCTGACCGATCTTCAATCATCCAGGGACGAGCTGGCGTCTATTCTTCGTTTTTACTCCATGCCGAGCGGGCTTCGGCAAGGTATGGAGTCCCCACGCACGATATTCTGCAACGCGTTGGTGAAGCCGGTTATGTTGGCGGCCAAGAGGATATGATTATCGATATTGCACTGCAACTTAAGATGGAACAAGAGGCCACGAATTCGAAGCAAAATCGCTAGTACGGCCCAAGGATAACAAAAATCATAGATTGGTCACAACTGCGAAATTCAAACGTATCGGACTTCCCTTGCAGTCTCATTTTGTTGTTGAAGAATGATCGCTTTTTAGAGGAGAGTAGAAGTACAAACAGCGCAAAGTCTATTGTCGTTGGTATGATGAAAGTAGCGGTATCGGCAATCGTCTGCTCAGTACCCTGGCAACAGTTTGAACAGCTGGGGCTACCTTCTCTAGGTCAAGCATTCCTCGCTTTCCTGTTACTGAAATAGCGGAAGTAGCTGGCAAATTACGAGACTTAATGGGCGATGCGGCGCACATTACGCCGATTGCAGATTCTTCTCGGTCAAAAGCAACTCCTCTTAGACGAATTTCGGCGAGTTCTCGCAGTAGATGGTTAGCATCAGTTATTGTATGTTCAGTGCGTTTTAGAAGTCCCTGGTTAATTACCGCCTGTACCACTTGGGGATCAGAAAAGGCGAGGATAGCTTTACCGACACCAGTACAATAGGCTGGCATCCTTCCACCGACACGTGAGGGTAAATCAGTACCCTGATTACCAAGAATCTCAACGTATACGACTTCGGTTTCGTCCCGAACGGCGAGATGTACTGTTTGGCGAGTAGCATACCGTAGGTCCTCCATTAAGGGAAGGGCCATTTCTCTTAGGTTTCTTTGCTGTGGAACCAAATGCCCGAGTTCAAAAAGCGATAGCCCCAGTCTTAAGGTTCCATTATCCACTCGTTCTAAATATCCAATTTCAACGAGTTCTGCAATTAATCGATGAGCAGTCGATGGCGCGAGATTAGCTCTCCGCGCAATCTCCCTAATGCCTAGAGATGTGTCCTGAGGCCCAAATGCCTCTAAGACGAGACTAATCTTTTTGGTTACCGACATTCCACTAGTCGTCCCGCATCGTAGAACATTCTATTGACTCTAATACCAAAACATTTTATTCTAACTCAAAAGTTGCAAGTGCTAAATGGGAAAACAATCTAGCAAAGTCAGATAGCGCATCTAGAGC
>JAKBSX010000639.1 GCA_021844725.1 Actinomycetes bacterium
TTCCACCGTTACATATCACTACTGGGATATTGTTCTTCCTCGCTGATATTTTGGATGCGAGCCAGAAACTACGGACCAGCGTGCCGCAAGCCACGATTATCTGTAATACTGGAATGAGAATGCCCTTACGGTATCCACGACTTGACCTGCTCCACAACCGACCCCTTCGGTGGTTTGAAATAAGATTAATCCTTATCCCCTGAGCTGATCCCATCGCGACCCATATTGCTGGCCGTTGATGAAATGGCGAAATATGGCTGACATAGTAATAAGACTCGATTGGCGACTTCTGACTCTGTCTTGTCGCACAAAAGCGAAATTTCATTAAATTTCCAGTCCTTTTAACGTTGGTTGGCATTCGCCCTCAATTAATGATACTTGACTAATCATATCTCGGTGGGAAATACCGTCATCAGTACCTCAAACCACTGGCTGAGCGGCCTTCGAAGTAGAGACACTAATATTCCGGTCCACTGAACAAGATGTATCCATTCAGGGGATCGCCATCAAAACTACCGAAATAGACTCCTCCGGTCGTGCGTAGTTATTTCAGTTGACTCTTAGAAATATGGAGTTTTAGTGTCCAGCTTGTAGCCGGATGTGATTGTGCACAAATTCAGTGGAATACTCAACTTAAAGTTGTTATAGTACTCATTGGATTGTTATCATACTTAACTGATTTGGTGACGGTTGCTTTAACTGAAATTATTATGCCTGATGCCGCCGATTTGAGCTGTCTAAGATTAATGGACCGACTCAAGAATGGGACCTGTATAAAAAGTGATCAACCCATTAGATAATCTCAACATCGGATCTCGACTCCATTCGATCCTCCGCTTTCGATCTGGCTTAAAAGCAGCCGTGGTAGGCATCTTGACAGTCTATGTGGTCGTGGAAGTCGTTTTGAGCAGCTACTCAAGGCCCGGCACTTCCTCCGTTACATTGAGGTCTATGGACCCAGCAGTACGATCAAAGTTGATGGCTAGGGGGGCATCACTCGTCTTCCCGCTGAGCATCTCTTCGTCCGGCACGCTAACGTACTTCACCAATGGCAGGACTTGGAGCGTATTTGGCCCCGGCGTGGCTCTGAGTAAAATGCCGAATGGAATTCCGGGACTTGGGGTTACCTTTTCTGGTCTCGAAACAGAAGGAGGTTTGGAAACCTCCTACCAGACAGCCGATCTCTCTTCGATCGCGGTGTCCGCTTGGATAAAGGTTCTGAGTTCGCAGGGACCTCAGGTTCTAGTCTCGACGAGAAACGGTGCCGCAAATGACATTGGTCTGACGTTGTCATTAGGTGCTCCAACACATACTTTCGCGTGCAGACTCGCATTCGGATTGGATGGTCCGAACATTTGGAACGGAGTCATAGGGACATCAAACATGTGCTCTGGACATTGGGAATACGTAGCTGCAGTATGGAAGGGTATGCCGGGGAAGCCGATAGCTTCATCCGAATTTTCCCTATACGTCAATGGGAGAGAAATGAGTTCGTATAGCTCAACTTACAGTATTCCGGGATCGCAGGCTGAGAAGGCACCCCTCTCAGATAGCGGCTTCCTCCTCCTAGGGACTAATGACGGAGGATGGAGGAGCGTCAATGACTTTAGTTTGGCGAATCTCTGTATATACAGTCGCATCCAAGACTTATCAAAGATTGTTGCGCGGTCGTAAACCTTCGGTAAAACTGTAGGTGGTCTTCGGCACACACTGAGTCTAAGACCACCGTGGCTTTCAGGGGATCGAGGCAAGGATCTGTTGGTAGGCTCGACACAGTGAATCGAAGTAGATGTCCTTTACTGGTGATAAGGCGCAACTGACTGATTGGAAAACAAGCCGACCTGTGGCCCCTCACTAATGTCCGACCGGGTGGTCAAGACTCCGATGCTGAATTATCATCGCTGCCGATGGTTCGTCACGAGTTCCACGGCGAATTGAATTACACTCTCAAACCAGAGCCCATCGTTCAATCAAACTAGAGAAGGGCTTTAACATCTAGCAATGGCAAATAGATCCTGTGACCGCATTGAATAGGAGTCCACATGACAGGCATTCATACCGACCCACAACCCTCAAATGATACCAGACCGTCAGTGTGCGTCATTATACCTACGTTCTGTCGCCCAGAGCAACTTTCGAATCTTTTAGACTCGCTGGAGTCGTCCTCCAGGCTTCCAAGTGAAGTCATCATTGTGAACAATGACCAGGGGTCGTCTTCCATGGAGATCGCAACTCACAGCTTTCCGGTAAGTGTAGTACATGCAAAACTTGGACTTAATTTGGCGGGAGCGCGAAATTCCGGCTGGCTCAAGAGCACTTCAGATCTGTGTCTCTTTATTGATGATGACAATACCGTTGAACCCGAAGCAATCAAAGAAATGGTTGAAATAGTGGCCACCGACGATAAGATTGGACTGGTTGGACCGCTAACGTTGATGGGAGATACCTCGGTTGTCTGGTGTGCTGGCATAAGAAGGTCTTTCTGGACAGGCAGAACTAGGTTTCGTTTTCGCGGCAATACACTGGATTTGGGCGACTCGGTGTGGCCAACCGACGAAATGCCAAATTGTTTTTTGATTCCGCGTTGGGTCCTTAAAAAGATAGCGGGATTTGATGAAGTGAGATTTCCCTTTCATTATGACGAGGCGGACTTAGGAATACGGATTCGTGAAATAGGAATGAGCTGCGTTGTTGCAGAAAGAGCACGGGTCCACCATCACGGCTTACAACAAGCTAGTTCGGGAGCGGAACTGCTGAGATCGTTTCAGTTAAATGGCTCCGCCCGAATCGAAGCCATAGCTGGTTCACGAGTAAGATTCCACCG
>JAKBSX010000640.1 GCA_021844725.1 Actinomycetes bacterium
AGATGTACATATAAACATTACCGTCTCTAAAGACTACTTTCCCTTTTAGTTGCCAGTCTTTTTCCTTATCAAATAGTTGGACTGACTCTGGCGGCTTATTTAGTTCATGTGCGCTTGGCTTTTTTTCTCCCTTAAACACGTGCACTGGTTGAAGCGGCGGCACTGGCTGCGGGAAAACTGCAGCGACGAAACCTTTGACCTTGTTCCATATATCCTGGCCCAAGACCAAAACTTCGCTTGCCTTCTTCAGTGCCCTCTGTCCCCGATTCATTGCTGTCTCCTTCTCCGCTTCCACAAGTTCGATGAGGGCTTGGACCGGTTCGCGAAGGTAAGCGGTGGAGTCGATTTCGCGCTGCTGGAATCGGACACGAGGATCCTTTGGGGAAAACACAATCTCTCCAGTGGGAATTTCCTCGATTTCGGTATAGGGCACTTTGATGCCGGCAGCTTGTTTCCACATAAGTTTTATTTGCCCAAGGAGAGTTGGATCTGTGAATCGACCAACAAATTGCCTTAGATTCACAGCGAGCATGGGGTTTATGTTCCAGAACTCGATCATCGCTTCGAAACCTAGAGGATTAGTCTCTTCAGACAGGAGAAGGTCCAGCTCAGTCCCATAGTGTAGTTCCCGCGAAAGGGGCGCCACCTGCACTATCTGGAAATTCTCAGTCAAGGATTCGCTTGGTTCTGATAAGGTAAGTACTATTCTCCCAAAGCCGTGCCTATCAAGTGTCTTTATTTTGGATTGTCCAGTAGGTACTAATACATCCGTATTGCTCAACCACAACTGGCCGAAATGAGGCACGGGATTCTTCTGACCAAGGATCTTATAGAGCCTATCCGCGCCAATCTTGGAAAGCCTATTTGCCTCGTCCGATCTTTTTAAATCCTTCGGTAAAATCTCAGGGGGAGCGGATTTCCCCTCGAGAATTTCATTGACTTGGATAGCACAGAATTCACAATTCGCAATGTGCGAATTGATTTCAGCAGCTTCTTGAATGGGTAATTCATCACTCAACAACAATCTCAGTTTTTCCTCTGAGGGGCATTCCTTCAGGGCTGAGAACACCCTGGAACGACTTGTATTTAATCTCTGCATATTAGTCCCGAATCTTGCTCGTTCGACATACGGATATAGATACGATTAGTCATTCATTTTCTAAGTTTTTCCCGCAGATAATTGATTATCGCATCAAGGAACAGTTTGCGGTCGTCGTGATCAAAGTTTCTTATGAGGCAAACCCTTTTGAAAACCTTATTGAATTTTTCGTTGGTTCTGTAAACTAAATGTTGAGGCACTTCTGCTTTCTGTGTGACTGCTGTGACATTAAGTTCTCCATTTTCAAGAATGTCAATTAGGACATGATAAAGACAAAGAGGATTTGGGGTAATCTTATCGACCAAAATCCTGGCTAGGTCGCGGACTCCTTTCGTCTTAATGTTACCTAATACAGATTCTGGTTCCTTCTCTGGTTCAGCTTTTAGATCGGGAGGCAAAACGTGTAGCTTCGCTGAATCGTTTTCTTCTTCTTCGGGTTTTGGGGTTGATCCGAAGCCACCATGTCTTTCAAGGAATGAATAGTAATAGTTGAACACTGCTCTGATCTCCCTATCCGTAAGAGGAGACTTAGCGCTCATTATTACTTCTCTGACTTTCTGGCACCACTGATCGGACGACATCAAGGAGGGGAATCTAACTCTGGCTCTCTCTGCACCATGAGGAAGATAATCTTGTGCTCGAATCTTCTCTTGCACATTCTTCAGCTTTTCTGGAATTGAACTGTAATCTATGTTCAGAGAATTAGCAATACCTGGGACATCAAGTTTCAGAGGTTGATGGGCGGGTACTGGCATGTCTTGTGGCCAGTATCGTATTTTGCCTCCTTCTTCCCGTAAGATCCGCATCACTGCACTCTTGGTACACCTTTTCACGTTGCGATCGATTTGCTCCCTGAACGGAAACATCTCCCAATACTTCGCGAAAAGTGAGGTCTCGATTCGTTTGTACAGTCCTCTCGCATAGTCGTAGTCGTGCGCGTCCTCAGCGATGAGGTCAAGAAGCAAATTGTTATTGAGCTCTTCGTGTATCCACTCTACTAGCGGAGCGAAACATTGTTGGAGGACAGGTCCCTTCCATTCGCCACGATTATAAGTGAATTGCTGATCCGATCTGAATATGGCAAATACTGTGTCTGTGTACTTTTGAATCAAGATATTGGCGATCGTATCGATATCCTGCTCAAGGGGGACTCTGTCTTGCTTAAGATACTTCCTCACGTGGTCCCTGACGTTCTCCGACTCGAGGCGGATATCCATATCCCTAGAAGGTCTTCTTAATGGCCGCTTTAGATTGTGACTTGGCATGCGCTTCGCACTTCACCTTGAGCTGTGAAACTCATACTCGGGGCCTTTGTCTATCTATGAATGCCTCATAAGCCGTGAGCAACTGAGCGAATGTCTCCGCTGGTAGACTGCAAACTCTATATCTCGCCTCAGTGGGGAAGAACTTCAGCGAGAACGGGTAGGCGCAGTCAAATAGAAACCATCCTGGTTCGTCGAGTCCCGAACAAACGAATTTCTTCGTAAAGTAGACCTTGTAACTAGGTTTACGCGGTCGCTTGGTAGTTCTCGGAAGACACAAGTATCCGCCGGGACATGGTCGAAGAACCAGGTGAGGCCATAGTTTGTTCTCGTGATTTGCCGCCGGGGCGTGAGCGAGGATGCCCATCCCTGGCATCCGCCAGACAGAACCTGCCGAAATCCGATCTGTACTATACTTTTCAGCGTCCGTATCGCCAATATCTTGATTCAAAAGTA
>JAKBSX010000641.1 GCA_021844725.1 Actinomycetes bacterium
CAGGCACAGTTTCAATGGAAAGGGAAGAGCAGATGGGAATCTCGCCGAGGAGTTTTCAAGGACCGCTCACCATGCCGATCAGCGGGAGAGTGGTGGCTGAGGTGCACCAAAAGTAGGCCGGGTGGTGTATGAAATGAAGATACAAAGGCACTAGTCATCACAATTCTCCCCTGTGATGCCATTGTTTAGACCAAGAATAAGGAGAAAAACTGAAGAAGTTTCATGCTCTTGGGAATAGCGGCCTCCAGGGTTTGCCGTTTACTGTGCCATTACTCCAAAAGATTGGCAGCGTATTATTGGGCACTGTATTGTGGAAACAGAGTAGAGCTCCGAGATCTCCAAAACCCAAGGGCGCTTGAGGCAAAAGTTCGTGACCAATCTGTATTAGTATCTCTTCTGCAAATTTGCGCTCTCCTTCGCTCTCGAATATTCCTGCTTCCGGATCGAGCGCCCTAAGTTCAACAGTGAGTGGATTTGGTGAGATAAATTGAATTCCAGCGTGCTCCCTGTTTAGTTTGTCCAAAGCCTCAGGAAACGCGAAGAGAACATAGCACAAGAGCCTTTGATTCTTCATAAGATTCTTGAGATTGTCGGTGGCCCCTTGGCTGGCAGCCGTATTGAACAGCCGCTTAAGGCCCTTTGAGATAGTTGATCCGGTTCCAGAGAAGTCATCAATGATGACTATGAATGAATCTTCATGGCCATGCGACTTTACCCAATCGATTATCTCACTGTGTGCTCCCTGTTTACCAGGCCGCATTTTCTTTGCGAATTCTCTAGCTATAGTTCCACCGCTTTTCATATCCGAATCGACATATGTAATACACAGATTCTCCTTTTTTCCGCGAATTATTTTCCATGCTTTCCCGCCTGATTTTAGTCTGCGAGCCTGAAGTTCCTCTTCGACAGTTTGAAGGCTGTTGAGTTTCGAACCTTCTGTAACAAATCCCTTCTCTGCCAGCCTTTTTAGAAGAAAAAATGCTATCTCTATGCGAACATCATCGTCAAACTGTCTGAGCCATACTCTAATTTCTGTAACATCCTTTTGTCTGCCAAGGTAAAACAAATTCTGAGAAACAAACAAAAGTTCATCTTCAGGAATTGGGAATGGACCTCCTGTGATAGTGATCTGGTGATCTGCATGGGCAGGTTCTTCAATTGAGGTGCGCTTAATACAAAAATCCTGCCATTTGTGCAAAAGCAGTAGTTGAGCGTGGGTAAGAAGCCAGTCCCTAAAAATCGGTAAACGGATTCTCAGCTTTTCGCCAGAGATCATCACGTTCCTCCGCTTAAGACGTTCTACGGCAGTACGCATTTCTCTAGCTGACATCCTTTCAGAAATTCCAAGAGACAGGGTGTCTTGGGCTGAAAAGAGGTCGTCGATAGATTCACTGCTCCCCACTAAAGCGGTAATACAACATAATACCAGGCAATTTTCTGAGGACTGCTTAGTCTTTTCGAATTCATCAATTTCAGGATTATCATCCCAGAAATGAGAGAAATTCGTCTGTCCCAAGTTTTTTATTAGAGATTGTTGAACGTTCTGTAAATCGCTTTCTCCGATATAGGTGCGTTTTTCAAGGTGGCATCGGGTGAAAAGTTCATAACACATTAGATGCATATAGAAAGGATTTCTATCGCAATAATCTACGATGGAATCAACACATTCCTCCTGATACTCCATTGCGTTTATAACGGGCTGAGTTATGAGACTTTTGCAGTCTTCCTTTGATTCAATACAATCCAACGATGCATTGACCCACTTGTTCAGGTCAACCTCGTGAGCTTGGTATATTCTGTCCATTCGCTCACTTCCAACGAAAAAAAATGTCATCCCGATCTCTGACAGGGATCGTAATGCCTTGACGAAGCTCTTGCCCCTCTGGCCCGTGTAGAACGCCGGGTTTAAATCATCAAACTCATCGACAATGACAATGAATTTTTTTTCAGAGAAGGAGACGCTAATCTTCTCAAAAAAGGGGACCAGGCTCCCAAGTCCAGCACCGAAATGCTGCTCGTCTGGTGCTATGAAGCTATTATCTGGGAGTTGATTGCATAATCTTTCTGCGATTCGATTAGCGATCTGGCCTTCATGGAGTGAACTTATTTCTCCCATACGGAGGAAAACACAAATGTAATCTGCTCGTTTGGAGAGTTCACTCGCCAGAACTTGCAAAATGGACGTTTTCCCGACTCTTTTTTGCCCCCATAAGAAGGTAGATGTTCCGCTTGAAGCATTTAAAATCAACCGGTCCAACATAGTGTCTCTGCCATAGAGATCAGCTCGTTTTTTTAGTGGGTTTAGCTTGTAAGGCGGGTCAGCAAGAAGGCTCGTCCAATCAGGTTGTACTCGCTGTTGCTCAATGATCAATAGGTCTGAATCTGAATGTTGGCGTCCGCTCAATGTCCGACATTTCCACTGAATAGGAACTCTGACTTTATCGCATTCAGACCTAAGGGTAATTCCAAATACTACAATTTGCTCAGTATCGAATAGCATTTCAAAATTGTTTTTTGGTTCAATTAGTCGAATATCTATAGGTAAGTGTGATAGGTCATATCCTACAGATATGTTAAGCGCCCTACCTTCACCAGTATTAGTTAATCTACAGGAGAATGGCATTTCATAATTAAGTTTAGTGAGGTCGACCTTAAAAATATTCGTTGACAATTTTAACGAAGGAGCAAGAATTGAAGGCTTTCAACGCGAAAGCGGCGGATGATTTTCTGGCGCGGAGCAATGCCTTGGAGGCCTTGGCCAGAAAGAACCCGAACATCCGGAAATGGAACTGGCTCCTTACCT
>JAKBSX010000642.1 GCA_021844725.1 Actinomycetes bacterium
AGATTGCAAAGATTGGCATCGTATTCCAGGGCCGCAGCCACAATATCAGTGCAAATGAGCCAGCACGGACACAGAGTGATCACTTTCGTCAGATCCCGCCGATTGAGCGAGCTACTGGCCAATCAGGCCAGGCAATTATTAGGGAATCCAGACAACCAGTTTTCCGTTCTCTCCTATCGGGGAGGCTACTTGGCGATTCAGAGGAGGGAGATCGAACAAATGGTGACCGAAGGAATCTGCCAGATCTTGGTGGCCACGTCCGCGATGGAACTGGGCGTAGATATAAGCATTCTCGATTCAGCCGTGGTGACAGGATTCCCCGGAACTTTTTCCTCATTTCGCCAACAAATCGGCAGGGTTGGGCGGGACGACCGACCAAGCACATCGGTTCTTGTCTGCGGACCCGATGGCTTAGATCAGTGGATAGCCTCCAATCCCTCCTCCCTCACAGATCGACCGGTTGAAAAAGCAGTCATCAACCCGCTCAATCCCTACATTCTCCGTTCCCACCTAAGGGCTGCTTGCTATGAAAGCCCTCTCTCGCCTGAGGAGCTATCTACTTTTGCCCCGACTGCTGATATACCTCTGGTTCAAAGTGAATTAGAGGTCCTCGTTGCAAATGGTGATATATCGATAAGAAATGGGAAGTACGCTACAAATTTAGACTCACCTCCACACACTGAGATATCAATGCGCTCGTCTGGGGGAAAACAGGTTCTGATCTCAACTTCCGAGGGCGAGCTGATCGGAACTGCAGAGTTTCCCAGAGCCCAATCCACGCTATTTGAAGGATCAATTTACCTGCACCTGGGGCAAAGCTTCAAAACAATTTCGTTGGATCTCGAGCGCTCAGTGGCTCTGGTGGAACCATACTTCGGTAGTGAACAAACCTGGGCCATCTTTGATACCACTTACACGAACTTCCAGCCTGAACGCAAAACGGAATTTCCTGGGATATCCCTTTCGCTGGGCCGCACCACAATAACCGAAACAGTCAAAGGTTATCAGACATTGACAGCCGACGGGGAGGCTCTCTCCGTGTCCCAGCTCGATATGCCTCCCTCAATACTTGACACCCGTGCATTCTGGTTTGACTTTTACCCTGAGTCCCTCATCGGGATTGAGTCTGGCGACTTACCTGGCGCATTGCATGGAGCAGAGCATGCAATGATTTCCATGATGCCAATCTTTGCAATCTGCGACCGATCAGATATCGGTGGGGTATCCAGGCTCCATGTTCCCGATCCTTTTTCTTTTGCACATGATTCAGAATCGGTAGCAAGTATAACCATCTACGACGGCTATCCCGGGGGAATAGGCATTGCCGAACTCGGCTACAGCTCGGCGATCGAGATTGCCAAGGCTACTCTGCAAATGGTCTCATCCTGTAGCTGTGGAAATGGCTGCCCTTCCTGCATCCAGAGTCCAAAATGCGGTAACCTCAACTCACCGTTGTCGAAAGACGGAACCATTAAGCTGCTTGGTTCAATAATTGATCGCTGCGAGACAAAAGTCTAAAACTATTTAGGTGACATTAACTAAACCTTCACTTATTTGGCTTATGATAAAAGTTATGGAGGCAGCCTTCTTTGATCTCGACAAAACCGTAATCGCCAAAGCATCAATGCTGGCTTTTGGCCCTCCGTTTTACAAAGAGGGGATGATTTCTCGGCGCACTGCAATCAGAACCGCGTACGCCCAGCTGATCTACCGCCACCTAGGCGCAAATGACCGGAAACTGGCCATGCTGAGAGAAACGGTGCTTGCAATCACCAAAGGATGGGACCAAAACAGGGTGACCCAGATTGTCACCCATACCCTGAGTGAAATTGTGGAACCCCTTATATACCAGGAGGCACTGGAGCTGATGGAGTACCACAGGAATCAGGGCCGCCTTATTTATCTGGTATCAGCATCCCCGATTGAAATTCTCACCCCGCTGGGTGAGTACCTCGACGTTGACGGAGTCATAGGATCCAAATCGAAAATCGACCACGAGGGACGATATACCGGCGAGATGGAGTTCTATTGCTATGGACCCTACAAAGTGGAGGCGATGTTCGAGCTGGCTAAAAATGAAGGCCTGTCTCTAAAAGATAGCTACGCCTACTCCGATTCTTATACTGACATACCCATGCTTGAGGCTGTTGGCCATCCGATAGCGGTAAATCCCGACCGGGTACTCTCGAAGAGAGCCAAAGAAAAAGGCTGGGAAATCCTTACCTTTTCAAAGCCGGTGCGGATAAAAGACAGGAAAAGATCATCAAAAGCCCAGACCACGGTGGCTGCAAGCGCTGCAGCATTGGCAGTTGCAGGCTTGGCTACCGGCGCCGTGGTAAGAAAGCAGCGAAATCACTCTAAATCCTGAGTGCTATCACCTAATCTGAATTAAATGAAAACGCCACAGCGGGTCCAGTTATGAGCTAGCCGCGCCTTTTCAAATAATTCAGTCCGGCTCGAACTTAGGCACAAACCAATTCAAGCCAGCGACGAATTAAGTTGTGTTAGCCGGGACTAAATAGTTGCCTTGATCTTTTTGGCAGCTACAGCACCCAATGCAACAATTATTACTAATAAAAGAATCTTCTTCATATACCAAAGGGTAGTGGATAATTTTCAATTTCATCATCGCGATCAAACAACTTAATCAAAAACCAGAGAAGAAATCCATATTTAACTGGCTAGGTTGTATTCACCAGTGGAGGTGTCTGAGCACCTGGTGGGCTCCCCCGCCTTCAAAGCGGGCGGGACGGGCGAACCCCGTCCGGCGGGTTCGATTCCCGTTCACCTCCGCCAAAATTT
>JAKBSX010000643.1 GCA_021844725.1 Actinomycetes bacterium
TCCTTTAGGGCTTAGGTCACCAGGTCCTCCTAGTTGAAAAGATCTCACACTGTCTAAATCACGAGATCAAGTCCTGGTTTATTGGTATTAATATTAGTATAAAGAGTCGGCTCATGGCAATCACCCTCGGTGTGCATTATAGCTTTGCGGTATCGACGGTGAAAGACCTATTTGAATTCTTATTGGAGCGGGAGGAATTATGCCAGACACATGGAGCGAAGAGGTAGCAGCAGCCTGGCTGGCAGCCGATAACGTAACGGAGATGCTGGATTTGCCGCGCAAGATTGCTGCATCGGTCGTCGCTCTTTCCGGCGGCGTCCAACGGGTTTTAGACATCGCTTCTGGCCCCGGAACATTTTTAAAAGTGTTTTTAGACGCGTTTCCCCATGCTCAGGGTATTTGGCAAGATGGCTCTGATACCATGCTGAAAGAAGCCAAAATCCATCTTGCCAACTATTCAGATAGGATTAGCTGGAATATTGGCAACATGGCTGAAATCGCGTCAAGTGGAATACAGCCAGGCATTGACGTGGTACTTTCCTCCCGGGCAAGCCATCACATGACGCCCGAAGAACTTCGCTCTTTTTACGCTGATGTTGCAACGCTGGTGAGACCAGGAGGATGGTTAGTCAATCTTGATCATATCCAAATGCCAGCTCCGTGGGAGGATGATTTTAGGACTGCGCGCAAACATGTAATAAAGCGCAAAGAAGGTACTGATCCAAACTCAGGTCACAAGCATGAGCGCAAAGCACCGTTTTTGCAGCATCACCTAGACTCACTAACAGCAGCTGGATTTAGCCAAATAACCACGGGCTGGCAGGCATTTTACACATACCTCATAATGGCTCGAAAAGGGTAATTTCTCCTTTAGGGCTTAGGTCACCAGGTCCTCATTGGCCAGTCTGTCCGCAGTTCGGCTCAGGTGCTTGAAGAGTATCTCGCGGGCGGCAACCGGATCACGCGATTTGAGAGCACGGAGAATTTCTCTATGCTCATTTACTCCAGGATCACCCATATTAGGCGCGGTATGCTGTGCCTCAAGAAGAGAATATCGCAGAGGACCTTGAAAAGATTCCACGATCAGGTCCAGCGTACGATTATGAGCACTTTTAGTCATTCGAATATGAAACTCGGCCGACAAATCCATGTCATAGTTGCCGGACTCCAGGGAAAGTGCCGATCGATTGCAAATATCCTCAAGCGCATCGAAGTCCTCCTTTTCGGCGCGCTCACATACCAGTTCAATTATTCCCATTTCGAATATGATGCGAGCCTCTGTAATTTCGGCTCCGGAAAGGGATGACATTGCAAGCATATCCGTCAAACCAGCACTTATGTTACTGGTAGAGGGCGCGGTCACATAAGCACCGCCATGGGCTCCAACCCTGATTTCTATGAGTCCTGACGATTCCAGAACCCGCAGAGCGTCTCTTATCGTTACCCTGCTAACTCCGAACGATGAACATAGTTCCCTTTCTGAGGGAAGCCTGTCACCTTGAGCCAGCTGTCCCTGGTGGATCAGTGCTCTTATCTGATCTACGATGGTCGCTGAGATTCGAGCTGACGTTACCGGACTGAAAAGCTCTTGTCCAGTGCTGCCTAAACGGCGCGCGGGGGCTTGATTATTCGCCACTGGACTAACCTTCTCGTGCTTTCATTTGAGTCATCCTAGTTGTCACATCCACTTTTAGCTTCTCTAATTACCACCGGGCAGGGGAATCGATAGTGATCTACAAAATAATAAAACAAGTAGATACATCTGTATCATAATCTGACACTGATTGCATTCAATAGAGCCAGATGATCGCGATTACTCCTGATTTTTTGAACCTAAACTAGAGTCGAAATCAGATAGCGCCGAACTTATGAACGACATCGGCTAACAACCGGTACCAGCACAGATTCATTAGAGTCATTCATGTAGAGAACTCATTCACCCATCGGCTAGTTGATTGGTGGATACTTTATTCGGAGAACAAAAAACTGCAATCTCCTGTTTTGAATAGATCTAACCGTCGAAATGGTAAATGCGTAGTATTGAGGATACCTGGGACTCATTTTATAGCTTTTCAGGTCTTTTGCAACGTAAAAGTTCACAGCTCATTGGCAATTGGAGGATATAGCTAGGTAGAATTCAAGCTGATCAACTAGTGGGGGAACTTCTGAATGAAAGCAGATCCGATAGTTACCGAGATCATTGCCAACCGGCTGCTGCAAATCGGTCACGAAGGTGGTTTAGTACTACAGAGATGTGCGGTGAGCCCCGGCGTTGTAGAAGGACGAGACTTAGGTTTTAACGTCTCTGACGCAACCGGCCAGACGGTGGTGTATTCAACCTGGATGCCAAGACATGGTACAACGCTCTCTTACATGCTCAAGAGTTGTATGGAAAAATTCAAAAATGACATAAAGCCGGGTGACATGTATCTAGTGAATGACCCCCATTCAGGAGCACTTCACATACTCGATCTCGCGGTTATGATGCCCATACATTACAACAATGAACTGATTGCGTGGGTGGGAAATGCCACTCACCACGTCGATGTAGGAGCGATGACTCCGGGCCGGGCTCCGCTAGCTACAGACTGGCATCAAGAAGGAATCATTTTCAAACCAACCAGAATTGTTGAAGACGGAAAGATTCGCGATGATATTTTCAACTTATTCTTGGACAATGTCAGAATGCCGAGATATCAGTCACTTGATCTAAAGGCGCAAATATCTGCAAATTTTGCAGCTGCATCCAAAATAAGTGAATTGATAGAAAGATACGGCGCTATCTGATTTCGACTCTAG
>JAKBSX010000644.1 GCA_021844725.1 Actinomycetes bacterium
GGACACCACAACTGAGAAACACATCGAGATTATCCCACCAAAGCTTGCTGTTAAGGCTATGCGAGACAGCGGTTACCGAAACACGGCCCACGCATTAGCCGAACTTATCGACAACTCTGTTCAAGCGGAAGCCTCTTTGATTGAAGTGTTCAGTAGCGAAAGACGAGAACAAATCAACTATCGCGAACGCAGACGCATAAAAGAGATCGCTGTGCTGGACAACGGGTGTGGAATGGATGCTCATGTTCTACGCATGGCGCTTCAGTTTGGAAATGGCACGCACCTTCATGACAGAACGGGCATAGGTAGGTTTGGCATGGGGTTGCCGAACGCCTCAATTTCTCAATGTTGTAGAATTGAAGTTTGGACATGGCAGAACGGCCCCGCAGAATGCTCTTCATACCTACCTAGATGTTAATGAGGTCGAATCTGGTACTCTTCGCAGCGTGCCTTTACCCAAGCATGATCCCTTGCCGGATGTCTGGAAAATGCTATCTCAAGGTATTGGCGAGTCAGGGACCTTAGTCCTATGGAAAGAATTCGACGAACATCGGCTTACTTGGAAAAGCGCTCGTGCCACACTGCAGAATACAGAATACCTTGTCGGTCGGATGTACCGTAAGTTTCTGAATAAGGGGAAACTTGCTATCCGGCTAGTTGCTTTAGAAGACAATGTTTCGACCTATGAGCAATTCGCTCGAGTTAATGATCCATTATACCTGATGACTCCCTCTTCAACGCCAGCCCCATATGACAAGACACCCATGTTTCAAAGATGGGGAGAGCAAGATCAGGAATTTAAAGTACATTGGAACGACACCACTCATACAGTAGTGGTACGAATTTCTTGGGCAAAGCCTGATACTGTGCCGGCCGATGGAACAAATCGCGGTGACAAGCCATATGGTAAACACGCAGCCAAAAATATTGGTGTGTCAATTGTTCGAGCTGGTCGTGAACTTGATCTTGATGCTTCGTGGGCTATTGGCTATGACCCGACTGAACGCTGGTGGGGTATCGAAGTTGAGTTTCCTCCGGGTCTAGACGAAGTGTTTGGAGTTACGAATAATAAACAGTCGGCGACTGTATTTTCACACATGGCACAATTTGACTGGAAAACGGAAGCCAACCCTGGGGAATCCTTTATCGATTTAAAAGAACGACTTATTGCCGAAGGCGATCCAAAAGTGGAGTTGATCGATATCGTCCAATACATTAGGGATCAACTTTCGAATGTACGAGAGAGACTTAAAGATCAAACTAAGGGGATGCGCTCTGGTCTTAAACGGTACGATAACACTGGAATCGAGGATCGAGCTAGCACCAAGTTTAAACAACGCGCAGTGGAAGGATACAAGACTGACCAAGATGATAAGTCTTTTGGAGAGAAAGAGCGGGAGCAACTTCAGTATGATCTAGTCGAGAATAAGCACTACCCCGAGCAAGTCGCAGAAGATATTGCTAGTGCAGTTAAAAAACGCAACAGGAAAGTCATCTTTTTAGAGCAAGAAAATGAATCATATGCGTTCTTTCAAATCGAGCAACGGCCAGGCGGTGTTACCGAGATAATTTTTAATAAACGCCATCCAGCATATGAGTCATTGATTTTGGCCCTCAATAAAGAAATCATTGAAGGTACGGGGGAGGGTGATCTTATTGCTCGGATTCAAAATGCGTCTGACACTTTGAAAATGCTTTTTGCCGCTTGGGCACGCTACGAAATGGAAGATGTCCCCAATCGGCAGCGCATCAAGGACATGCGGCAAGATTGGGGAAAAATGGCTAGGATTTTCCTCCAAGAAGAAGAGGGCTGACCGTGCTCACCATTTACGGCCAAGTTCTTCTCAATTTATGCGAAAAAGCCACTAATCAGGTTGTCTTGGCGGCTCCATTTATCAAAGAACAAATACTGAAGAGTCTCTTGCAATCTATACCGTTGGAACCTGAGGTAACAATCATAACCCGTTGGATTCCAGAAGAAGTGGCCCAGGGAGTGTGTGATCTTGGAATATTCGACCTAGCAAACCAGCGGCCAAAGACGCAGTTACTCTTGCATCCGTGCCTTCATGCGAAGTATTACCGAGTCGACTCTCGTTGCCTTATCGGGTCAGCAAATCTGACAGCAACTGCCCTTGGGTGGTGCTCAGTACCCAATATTGAGATACTCCTTGAGGTCTCTCCGGTGGAGCATGGATTGCCTCAATTCGAAAAAATGTTATTTGACCAATCGCTTCAGGCAACCGAAATCATTAGAAAATCAGTAGAGCAAGCGGTTGAAGAACTTCGCAACAGAGCTTCGGCAATTCCTATTTACCATCATCTGAATGAATTAACAGAGAATCAATTTAGGTTAGGTTGGCTTCCCACGTGTATAAGCCCGGAGTATCTCTTCAAAATTTACTCTGGAACTAATCCATCATCCTTGCTCACGAGTACTGTAGACACCGGTCGTCATGACTTGTCGTCTCTCTCGATTATTCCTGGATTGCCGGAAGATAATTTCAATCGATATATTGTGGCCATCCTTGATCAAACTCCAGTCGTTCAGGAAATTTCTTCTTTGTCGAAAGACTCTGCTATTACCTCTGAGACTGCAATTACAATTGTAGGCAAAGTGATGGACGGAATTCCAAATCCTGTTTACGACGACGCAGAAACTTATTGGTTGGTACTTAAAAAGTGGCTTCTCTATTTCTTTCCTGGCCATTACCGCATTAGGGCCGAAACTGAGGTTTTTGAACAGGCTCGAGAAATTCCCTGACTGGAGTTTGATCAAGGATGGCCACAATATATC
>JAKBSX010000645.1 GCA_021844725.1 Actinomycetes bacterium
TTTTCCTCGTCCAAGTCTGTGGTGGGATGCTGTTGTCAAGATCGAGCTACTTTTCTCATTACAGACTGCTCCATTAGTTCTTCTCAGCTGATTTTTCGGTCGACAGTATCCGACGAGCCGAAAAAATAAATAACCCATTTAAGAGGTATCCAATGACGCCAGTCACAAGGATATAAACAAACATTTGAGCTGGATGAAGAGCTTGCTCAGCATTTATCAGTGCGTAACCAATCCCATTTGGCGTGCCAACGATCTCCGTTACTATCGCCAATACTAAGGACAGGCCGAGACCTAATCGAAGCCCTACCAAAATAAGGGGAAGAGCCGAGGGTAAAATCAGTTTCCAGACCCTTTCAACTCGAGACATTCTGATAATTCTTCCAATATCTAAAAGCTCAGAACGAGTTTGACGAACTCCAGAGACCGTATTTACTAAAATTGGCCATAGCGCTGCATATGTGGCGATTACAATCTCAAGTCTCAAGGTAAATCCAAAAATAATTACCCCAACCGGAACGAGTGCAATTATCGGCAATGAGCGCAAAACATCCACGCTGGCCATAACCCCCTTCCAGACTGGCAACGATAGACCGATCAAAAGACCAAATAAAACTCCCAATATTGTCGCAATAATCCAAGCCACTAAAGTGACAATGACCGTGTGTGATAGATTGCCGTAAAACCGACCCGAGTTTGCAAGCCTCAGAAATGCTTGCGCAACCGCGACTGGGCTAGGAAAATAACGAAAACGAATAATCCCAGTGACAATTGAAAGTTGCCACAAAATAAGGAGGATTATTGGGGCAAACCAGCCAATAAACCTAGACTTCGTCTTGGTTTGTGCCATGAACTCGTCTCATTTCACCATGGACTTCTCTGCGGAGGCGGAGAAACTCATTTGATTCCTTAGTATTTATCTGATTTCGCTCATCAGATAAAGGTATATCAAGCTGGTACTTTATCGTCGCGGGACTTCCAGCCAATAGCACTAACCTGTCACCCAAATATACGGCCTCATCGATATCGTGAGTGATAAAAACGCAGGTAGTTTGGTAATGAGCGCGAACTCGCAACAACTCATCTTGCAATGATTCCCTCGTCATAGCGTCAAGTGATCCAAACGGCTCATCGAACAATAGCACCTGCGGATTCATTGCTAAAGCTCTTGCTATTTGAACTCTCTGCTGCATGCCTCCCGACAGTTCCCAAGGGTAGGAATCCTTAAATTTACTAAGCCCCACTACTTCTAAGGCCTCAGTCACTCTTTGGTCACATTCATCCCTCGGCAGTTTGCCCTCCACACCAAGTGAGACATTTCTACCCACTGTCCGCCACCTGAGCAAGGAATTTACATAGTCTTGAAAAACCAGTGCTACACCTTCGGCTGGACCAGACAGTTGGCTACCACGAAACTTAATACTTCCGGAATATGGTATCAAACCGGCCATTGCACGTAGTAAAGTCGTCTTTCCAGTTCCCGATGGACCAACTACCGATAAAAACTCGTTATTGGCAACAGTGAACGAAAGTGAACTCAGGATCGTTCGATCCACCCCGCCAGTTTGCAAACTAACAGTGAGATCTTCAACTTCAAATACAGAATCACCCTGACCCAATAAACTGCCATTTACCGGGTCATTGCGACTTCTTTCCCCCATAAAATTAACCAAACTACCCGTTGACCATCAAAGAACTAATGGACGGTGGATTGGCTATTATACCGAGTTTTTGCATTACAGTCGCCCATCTGGCCAAATCATTAGGTCTTAGAGAGGTATTATAAATCGGCAAAGCGAAGTTCTTAATCACTGCCTCAGGTAAACCTGTGTACTTGACCAATACTGCTCTTGCAGCAGTATTGTTTTGAGCTATGTAAGTTTGAGCCTGATCCAGACTGGTTACCCATTCTTTAATAGCCTGAGGATGTTGCTTTGCCCAGCTACTACTACCAATCCAAAATATACTTGCCAGCTTTGATCCAACTGCGTCGTATGGATTCAATAAAGGGATGTTACCAGCCTTCTTAAGTGCAGTAATAAACGGCGGAACAGTAATCACCGCTGGCACATTTCCCGCTTTAAGGTTATCAGCCATGGTGGGCGCAGCCATAGTGACAAGCTTGATCCCTTTCGGGTTAAGTTTGTGAATTAACAAATCATATTCGAGGGCATACGTAAGAGTTCCATTTAACGTCAGGGTGCCAATAGACTTACCTTCCAGATCAGCTAGAGAATGAATTCCACTTGTTGGGCTTACCATCACCTCCCCGGTTGGATTGGTTGGAGTACCGATGGAAGATCCTGACACTTCAACAACTGGAAGTCCTGATTTTGCTGCGCTCAACAGTTCGGTAGGAGTACTCAACACGATGTTAAATGTGTTGCCAAGAGCACCAGGCAAAGTGGAAAGATTTTGAATCTTCGTAAATTTCACATCAAGGTGATTCTTAGCAAAGATACCTTTGTCCTGGGCTACCCAAGCTGGCAAGGCTGTAGCATTCGGATCAAACGCAACATTCACCACAGTAGTAGCAGTGCTAGACGAACCACTCGTAGAAGTCGGCTTAGAGCTACTTGTGGTCGAAGATGCCGATCCACAAGCCGCCAGCACAATCGAACTGATGGAAATGATAGATGCTATCGCCAAATGATTGGCTTTAAATCTCGACATAAAACTCACTCCCTAATAAATGGGGGAACATCTATCTCGGTGTTACAAAAATATCCTCGAGGAAATCGCTTGCCCGTACCTGTTGCTAGCAGACTTCGAAACTTTCCCCCAAGGATTTCTGTC
>JAKBSX010000646.1 GCA_021844725.1 Actinomycetes bacterium
AATCTCTTGTTCTGTTGGAGGTGAGAATCACAATGGGTGGATACTCGCCCTTAAAAGTCCCCAGTTCAGGTACAGTTACAGTACCTTCGCCCAATAATTCAAGTAAAAACGCCTCAAATTCGTCATCAGATCTATCAACTTCATCAATCAATAGAACCGCTGGCCGAGGACCCCTATGCCTGATTACTTTCAGAATTGGCCTCTCTATTAGGAATTCCTCACTAAACAAATCTTGTTCAACCAGATTGCTTCCCTTATGCTCTGCCAACCGAATCGAAAGTAACTGGCGTGAATAATTCCATTCGTAGACTGCTTCTGAAGAATTGATACCTTCATAGCATTGCAGGCGAACTAATTGCGTATCAAGTATTTGTGAAAGAGCTTTGCCTGCCTCGGTCTTTCCAACTCCCGGCTCGCCTTCCAGGAGCAATGGCAAACCCATTCGGACAGCACAAAATAGAGCTGTAGCCAGCCCGAGATCTGACAAATACCCGACCTTGGACAAGGCCAGCCGTACACTCTCAACATCCGGGAAAAGTGATTCGAATTCGCTCACGAGATATTTGACAAATATCGATCAGGGTCGAATTTAAAAGCTTCAAGACATCCTGAACCACAAAACCAATACGTGTTTCCTTTATATTCCAAATGCATCGACGAATCAACCTGTGCTACTTCCATTTTACAAACCAAATCAACTGCCGATACTCCGGCAGAATCAACTAATGCCTTTCGAGGCGAAGGTGATTCAGACCGTCTGGCTGAAATCAGCTCTGCAAAGATTGATACTGCAACTTCCTCGGGTTCCCTTGCCCCGATATCTAAACCGGCAGGAGTATGAATCTGTTCAAGTCTCTCCCCGTCTATTCCAATTAGATCAAGTACAGCCCTCCCCCGCCTCCGGCTGGCTATCAGCCCTATATATCCAATCCCATGATCGAGAGCGAGCTTGATTACCTCTACTTCATCTGAACCATGGGTAGCCAAAATAACTGCAAATAGATCAACTGGGAAATCAGTATTCAAATCAGCGGGTCGTACATCGAACTTAAGATGCTGGCCTAAATCCAAAAGAGCCTCTGCGATCGGGGCATGACCGTAGACGAAAACAAGTGGATCAGGGATTGAAGGCTCCAAAAATATTTCAATGGTTCCACCAGAAAGGCACTTGTTTGCCACTGTGACAACTCCGGGAGTCGACTCCGAAACGACTTCGGTCGATTCCGGAGTAATCAATAGCAGGGTCGGCTGATTCAAGTCCAAAGCTTGTAGCGCCTGGACCCGAAGTGAACTCTCAGCACAACTGCCACCGACGAATCCTTCTATGGTTCCATCCGGGTGGACCAATGCACAGTCACCTGGTTTTGCGCTAGTTGGACGTTCCGCCCTGACAACAGTAGCAAAAACAAACGGTCTGCGAGCTGACCGAAGCTGTTCTGCCCGTGCCAACAGAGAGGCTTTGGTCATTTAAAAGCCATGTCCGTTCTCATTGGAGACCCAACGATAGTCCTCCATACCTGAGCGGGAGTGAAAGGCATATCCGCATGTCGAACACCATAAACCGATAATGCATCAATAATTGCATTGACGACCGCAGGTGGAGAGCCAACCGTCGCCGACTCACCCACACCTTTGAGTCCCAGAGGATGATGGGGCGAAGGTGTAACAGTTTGACCTGTCTCCCAAGATGGACATTCCAAGGAGGTGGGAAGCAGATAATCCATAAAAGATCCGCCGAGGCAATTGCCTTCCTCATCGAACGCGATAGCCTCCATCAAAGCCATCCCTACTCCATCCGCTAAGCCTCCATGCACTTGACCTTCGACAATCATAGGATTGATCCTTGGCCCGCAGTCATCGACTGCAATAAATCTTCGCACGTTGACCTTACCAGTGTCCTTGTCTATATCCACGACACAAATATACGCCCCAAAAGGATACGTTAGATTTGGCGGATCGTATACACATTGTCCGTCAAGATGTCCTTCAACTCCATCGGGCAGCTCAAGTGGTCCGTGTGCGGCTAGTGCGATCTCCTGAATGGTTTTACCACTGCTGGGATCCCCTTTCACGAACCAACGCCCGCTCTCCCATTCAAGGTCTTCAGGAGAACATTCGAGCATAGCCGCGGCTATTATCCGTGCCTTATCGCGAACGCGTTGTGAAGCTATTGCGCAAGCAGCCCCGGAAACTGGAGTTGACCTACTCCCGTAGGTACCAAGGCCAAACGGAGTGCTATCGGTATCTCCATGAACTACCTCGATATCAGCAATGGGTATACCTGTAACCTCTGAAACGATCTGGGCAAAGGTGGTTTCATGACCCTGTCCCTGGGTCTGGACTGAAAGTCTCACTACAGCCTTGCCAGTTGGGTGAACCCTTACGTCACAGCCATCAGCCATACCAAGGCCAAGGATATCCATATGCTTTTTGGGACCAGCTCCTACGGTTTCAGTAAAAAAACTGACTCCGATACCCATGAGCTCCCCTTTTGCTCTTTTCTCCGCTTGCTCCTGCCTAAGGGTCTCGTAACCAGCAATATCCATTGCCAGTCGCAAAGCCCGCGGGTAATCACCAGAGTCGTATTCCCAGCCCGTCGGGGAAAGATAGGGGAACTGCTCGGGCTTCAAAAGATTTCTCATCCGTAATTCTGCCGGATCCATCTTAAGTTCCTGGGCAAGGCAATCCACCATCCGCTCAACCAGGTACACAGCTTCTGTGACTCTGAACGAGCAGGCATAAGCTACTCCACCAGGAGCTTTATTTGTATATACCCCGGTGACCTGGCG
>JAKBSX010000647.1 GCA_021844725.1 Actinomycetes bacterium
TCAGAATTCAGATCGGGTCTTTCTGCTGGCGAGTCATTACGCAACTGCTCGAGGTACTTTCGAAATTCTTCAAGTTTTCCAGTGGTCTATTTCAGACTGCTTGTAGTGGACCACCAACCTGGGCAGAAGCTTATACTAGGCGTCGCGGACAAGATATCACCCTATCCTCAAGGCCGAAAACCATTACTGCCCGTACAGATCGACAATTCAATGAAGCAGGAATGGAAGATAGTTTTTGATGATGGCAGACCCATTCTGACCATGAACGGAAACCTGGCTGGAATGCTAGACAAGATAACAAATGATCCCCCTCTGAGATATTCCGTCCTTCCTGCCGCTCTCAGAGAAGCTCTTTCGCAGTTCATATTCATCGAAGGTGTTGACGATGATCCGGATGATGAAGATGATTGGTTTGACTGGAAGAATTTCAGCTTCAACTTGGTTGCTCCAGATGTAAACATGACTCTGGATAAGGATGATCCTTCATTCAACGGCGAGGAGGTAAGAGACTGGATTGATTCTGTGGTTGAGGAATTCTCACGCTTCAATCAATTCCTCGACCTTGTAAATATTGAGGAGGAGAGTCCATGATCAGACTGAGAGTGTTCAACAAGAAGGGAATTGAAGAATTTCGAAAGTACCTCGAGCAGTTGCGTAATGACTCGCCAGCAGAAAGACCCGATCTGAATTCTGATGCATTCTCTGCGGAGTATCCGTCCTTCTGTGAAATAGATGAGACCAAGACATTCTCAAATAAACTAGAGATGGCAGTATATCTAGTTGAGGCATTCACAACTCAGAAGATTGAAAAAGGGGAAATTTTAGGCAATGAAGGCATGTGGACTTGGCTTTCATACACTTGGATAGAGCAGCTAGCTCCGATGTTAAGAGGCAGTAGAAAAGTAGGTCGTGATGAAAGGCATATTTACACAGACAATCCGACCCGCAGGTACAGACACTTAGTGGCGACACCATATGTACTGTTTACAACTCACGGGTCCCACGACTCCCGCTTAATACTTCATGGAGAGGTCTATACGGAAGGTGACTATGTGGAGCAGCTGGCATCGACCAGATTCATTGTCTCAAGTAGGGGTGTGATAGGGGCAGCGACAGAGCTCTACTGGGATGCTGCCCACAATGCTCCCAAAAAAGGAGCTCAGACGAGAAAAAAACCAGGCACACTGACGCGATTCGTGAAAGTTCTCGGGCAACTGGATCTTACATATGATGTGGCGGAGATGTCCGCAAGAGACATCATCGATCTTTTGCCTTCGGAATTCAATGTGTGGAAACAAGCGGGAACTGCTAACTCGATGACATCCTGATATAACATCTGCGATGTCAGGTTTCCCACCTGCTTCATGGAAAATATAACTATCATCCAGAGTAGGAAGCTGAGGAATTTGACAGAACCCGAGACCGACAGTACGAGATTGTTGTTGCCGAAATTACCCGTCGGTGATGTGATTGCACCTTCATCTCTCATTGTCTTAATTGGCGCTGTGTTGTCTGCTGGATGGTACATATAAAACGCAACAGAATGGTGGCTTTATGCCAGACAGCCATGGGGAATAGTCAATTCAGTTTTCGTTTGGGACAGCTGGAACAACATCATAGTGTTCTTTCTTGCAGGTAGTCTCCTACTGTTTGAGAGCCTTATGGTTGGTTCTCACTTGATGAAGAGAACCGCCTCCGCCGGCTGGAAGATGATCTTGTCCGCCTTCATAGCCAACGCCTTTTGGTGGTTAGTCCTTTCAGTTCCAGTATTCATTCATTCCTTACAGATTCGCGAGCCACAGTTGTTCCCCGGACTTCTGTTGCAGTCCGACGGCAGTAGTTTGGGAGAGTCGGGTCTCGTAGCCAGCTTATTTGGAGTTGTAACCGGATTTGCTTGGAGGGACCGAAATTATTTGCGTTACGGAGGAGAGCGTCCTTCGAAAAATGTGGAATTGGCAATCCTGATAAGCGCTTTGTTAGCAGCTGGATTTTGGGCAATTTTCTTAGGGCCAGTTGCCCAATATATCTTGATCTCGTCAACTCAGCATATCAATTTTCCAGTACGTTTCATCTCATTTGTGGGAGGACTGCTATTTGGTCTTGCTGCCAAGAGCGAACTTCAAGCCTTATCACAAAACGGGCCAGTATCATATTCATACATTAAGCGCGTGAGTCCCACTGCCAAAAGTTGAACCATACTCAAGGATTCGAACCTTGATGCGTATATCCCGGCAGCTGCACATAGTCAATGCCGGCCTGAGATTCGGGCCTAAAGACGAGCTGAAAGTCTAAGACATCTTTCGCAATGCCAAAATTCGGGAATCAGCTGCGGGATTGAAATAATGTCATACCTCCTCAGGGAGGCTGCTTGCCGGGTTCTCGCAACCAAGGGGTGTACACCAGACCCACGAGGATTCCTTCCGGGCTCAAGAATCTGGAGACTATCTGACCGTAAGGCTCCTTGTATGAGTCCAGGAGGAGTACGTACCCTCTTCCCTTCATTTCTTCAGATGCCTCTTTAACATCTTCTACTTCAAACTCCAGCCATGCCTGTGGTCTTGGTATACCATCCGGCCAAGTCTTTCTTCCAAAGCAATCTTCTGCCGCCAATGAAAGAGGCCATATAGCAAAACCCTTGCAACCATCAATTGTCTGTCCTAGGCATCAGAAAACATGAGAATGCAGACCCTCTCATCTCAATTGCCAGACAGCTAATGAGTTGTTGAAGAATCAGCTGTTTCTCAACAGGACTATTCTATGAAAGACGAGATATCAGCGATGAAGGGG
>JAKBSX010000648.1 GCA_021844725.1 Actinomycetes bacterium
TACTGACTCGGTAACCGGTCAGTTGCATTCATGAACAGATCAGGGGTGGTGAATGGTAACGATTAACTGAGGGAGCGGTACTTTCAAGATATTTCTTTGAATAAATTCAGCTGAATGGTTGCAAAGTCAAATATCTACACATTGACGATATTTCAGAGATTTAGTGCGATACAATTTTGCTCGCGACTTATGAGATGAGGGTCCAAGGGGGAGGACGCCATGCAGGTTCCGGCACCAGTTGATTATGAGAGGGCTTTAAGCCTGGATCATGCGATTGAACTTTTAGAACGTTACGGTCCAGATGCAAAGATCATCGCAGGAGGACACAGTCTGTTGCCGATGATGAAGCTTAGGTTACTTCAGCCTGAGGTACTTATTGATCTCAATAATGTTACTGATCTTGGGTATATAAAAGTTGAATCAAATGAGATGCGGATTGGCGCGTTGACCAGGCATAGCGAGCTGCTGGAGTCTCCAATTGTATCTGAGCATTTCCCAATTATCTCGGAAGCTGAGCGTGTGATAGCCGATCCAGTCGTTCGCAATAGAGGGACCGTTGGAGGTTCGCTTTGTCAAGCGGATCCGTCAGAAGATTTGGCAGCAGTATTTTCGGCCCTTAAGGCATCGGTAGTCTTGCGGGGTAGTAAAGGTACTCGGGTTGTTCCGGTTAGAGAGTTTCATTCAGGTCCGTATTCTACGGTTATAGATCCTGGTGAAATTTTGACCGAGATAAGGGTTTCTCTGAGTTCACCTTGTGGATCTGCCTACAAGAAGGTCGAAAGGCGTGTCGGTGACTGGGCGATCGCAGCAGTGGGGGTTGTACTCAGGGTGTCGAACTCGAGAGCCGACGACGTGGGGATAGGGCTGACGGCAGTTGGGGCTGAACACTACTGTGCATATGAGGCCGAAGAGTTCTTAGTCGGCAAAGAATTGTCTGAAGAGACAATAAACGAGTGTGCCAGGATCGCTGCCGAAAACTGTAATCCCTCAGCCGATCAACGAGGGCCGGTCGATTACAAGCGCCATCTTGTAGAAGTTTTAACTTTCAGGGCCTTAGGCAAGGCAGTCGCTAGATGCAAGGGGGGCAGTCAGTGATGAACATAGAAGTAGAAGTAAACGGCGTTGGGTATTCGCGTGATATAGAGCCCAGAATGCTTTTGGTGCATTTTCTCAGGGACGAGATCGGCCTGACTGGAACTCACTGGGGATGCGATACCACTAACTGTGGAACGTGCGTGGTTTGGATGGATGAAGTTCCAGTTAAGTCGTGTACTGTACTGGCCGCGATGGCAGCCGGTCATTCGGTTCGCACCGTTGAGGACCTGGAGCAGAATGGCACGCTAGACCTGGTTCAGCAAGGGTTTATGGAAATGCATGGATTGCAGTGCGGGTTTTGTACCCCTGGAATGATGATGACAGCCCGGTGGCTTCTCGATCACAATCCAGATCCATCTGAAATGGAGATTCGTGAAGCTATATCGGGTCAGATTTGTAGATGCACTGGCTACGAAAATATTGTACGTGCAATACGTTGGGCGGCTGAGCACTCTGGGGAGCCAGCTGACAAGGCCGGAGAGGTGATGGCATGACTGCAGTTAGTGACACCGAGACGACGATTGGTTTTGGGCGAGTATTGCGCAAAGAAGATGTTCGCTTTTTGAGAGGAAAAGGCAATTACGTAGATGATATTAAGTTGCCAGGCATGTTGCACGGTGCTGTTTTACGCAGCCCTTACGCTCATGCAAAGATAGTGTCAATCAATACTGCTGCAGCTGAGGCCCATCCCAAAGTGAGGGCAGTGGTTACCGGAAAACTGCTTGAAACTCTAAATCTAGCCTGGATTCCGTCTCTTTCTCATGATGTGATAGCGGTTTTGGCAACTGATAAGGTTCGCTATCAGGGTCAAGAAGTCGCCTTTGTGGTGGCAGATGATCGATATGCTGCTCGTGACGCGTTAGAACTTATCGAGGTTGAGTACGAGGTGCTGCCGGCAGTAATCGATGCAAAGACGGCGCTGGATCCCAGCTCAGCCCTCATCAGAGATGACATTGAAGGAAAATCAGATAATCATATCTTTGATTGGGATTGTGGAGATCAAGAGGAAACCGATCAGGTATTTGATCAGGCAGAGGTCGTGGTAAAGCAGGAGATGCTGTATCCCAGGGTTCACCCTGCTCCAATGGAGACTTGTGGTGCAGTGGCGGATATGGATCCTATTTCCGGGAAGCTGACGATTTGGTCAACGACACAAGCCCCTCACGCACATAGGACTCTTTACGCGCTGGTTGCTGGATTGCCGGAACACAAGTTACGGGTGGTGAGTCCCGATATAGGTGGTGGATTTGGCAATAAGGTCGGAATTTATCCAGGCTACGTTTTAGCCGTAGTAGGTTCAATCCTTACCAAGAGACCGGTCAAGTGGATGGAGGACCGTTCTGAAAACCTTATGAGCACTTCCTTTGCACGCGATTACCACATGAGCGGTGAGATCGCTGCGACCAAAGACGGAAAGATTTTAGGACTCAGAGTCCATGTACTAGCTGACCATGGGGCATTTAATAACACCGCTCAACCGACTAAGTTTCCGGCTGGGTTTTTTCATATATTTAGCGGATCTTATGATCTTCGTTCTGCGTACTGCCAGGTCACAGGCGTATATACAAATAAAGCTCCTGGTGGAGTAGCTTATGCCTGCTCGTTCAGAGTCACAGAAGCTGTGTACCTGGTTGAGCGGATGGTGGATTGCCTTGCCCAGGAACTTAAGATGGATCCGGCAGAA
>JAKBSX010000649.1 GCA_021844725.1 Actinomycetes bacterium
AACCCTCTTCTTTGGTAGTGCATATCGAAGGAGCTACTGCGGGAACTGATATCGGGCAGGGCGTGAAAAAATACCAAGCCCTGAACGAAGTGAAGTTCAGGGAGAAATGGAGTGAACAGCTTAAGGGGCGTCCGCATCTTGACCCTGCAATTGTGGATCGTTGGGCCTTTAGATCGGTGGGCCAGTTTCCTGGGTTAGTTCATTACCCTAGAACAGGAAGCTTAAGGAACATATTAGTTATAACCGAATCCCCACCGGGTTTCGACAAGTCCGCTGGAGGCAAACGAATGTTCGAAATGTTGAAACGCCTTAGGGATTTGGGTCATTCCGTGGGTTTGATTGCCGTGATGGGTATTGAGAGGAAATATGTATCTCATCTGTCCAGTTTTGGCATTCCAAGTTTTGGTGGTGACCCAAATAATCCACAATTTAATAATCCCGGTTACTTAGCAAGTCACAGGCCTTCGCTACAAAAGCTCTTGGTTAGTGGTGGTTATGACACTGTTATTATTTCACCTTGGACGATGGGAGAATGGGTTATCTCTGATATCAGGGGTTCCGCTCCATATGTGAAGGTCATTCTCGATACTTGCGATGTCCATTTTCTGCGTTTGGAGAGAGAATTGGCTCTTCTGGGAACTTCTGCTGACGAGGTTGCGTTTCTTAAGGATAGAGAACTCGAGGTTTATAGACAGAGTGATGCGCTGGTTTGTGCGAGCGAACCCGATGCCGAGATTCTTAGTACGTACTTACCAGATGCCAAGATATTTACTGTTCCTATTTGTCACGAACTAGAAGATTCTGGACCAGGATTTGAAAGTAGGCACGGTCTGCTATTTGTCGGCAATTTTCTACATCCACCAAACGCGGATGCACTTCGATGGTGGAGGAAAGCGATAATGGATCGTCTTAATGTGAATGACCCCGATAACTGGCTTACCGTGGTAGGCAATGATCCAGCAGGGATTTCGCGGGCGGCATCCGGCAGAGGAGTAAAGGCGTTTGGTGCTGTCGAGAAATTAGATTTGTTTTACCATGGAGCCCAGATTGCTGTTGCACCGCTGAGGTATGGTGCGGGAATGAAGGGCAAGGTGGCAGAGGCTCTCAGTTTTGGAACTCCACTGATAGCATCCCCTATAGCAGTTGAGGGTATGAACCTAACCAACAGAGATAATGTTTTAATTGCTGAGTCTGCTGATGACTTTGCTAACGCTATTAAAGATTTGAGAAACGATATTTCTTTATGGCGGCACGTGAGGATGGAAGGTAGAAATCATATAGAAAGATACTTTGGTCCAGGTGAAATGCGATATCGAGTAGACAAGCTCATAGAGGGCGTATGGAAATAGGATGGTGCTACTTTCTTCTTTCGGATGATTTAGTGCCTGTCGACGATTTGCATTCATTTTTATTACTAAGTTATCGGCCGCCACCAATAGTTGACGGCCGATAACTGGACCAAAGTATTTGGACGCATTGACAGTGATGAGTACCACTGTAATGTTCCGTAAGGAATGCGATAATGCTGGAGATGACGTCGATTAACGTGCCAATGATTTTGCACTGAGGCAAATCTAGTCTATCGGGGTCAATTCGCATCACTTTATGGTCGTAAATAGGGTATGGACTATAATTCGAAACTTCTTCGTGCGACGATAATAATTCCAGTTTGGAACGCATGGGAGGAGACAGAGAAATGCCTCGGATCCCTACGTCCTACTCTACGTCCAGGAGATGAAGTAGTGTTAGTGGACAATGGTTCTATTGATCTAACCGCAGTTAACTTGAATTCTTACGACTGGGTAACTGTAGTTCGCAATGAAGAAAATCTCGGCTTTGCTAAGGCATGCAATCAAGGTGCAAGCATCGCCAGGAACGAAGTCTTGGTGTTTCTTAATAATGACACTGTAGTTTTTGAAGGTTGGCTTGATGAGCTTTTACAGCCCTTCACCGATCACCGGGTTGGTGCAGTAGGGCCACGTTCCAATAGCGTGTCTGGACATCAAGCCATCGAAAATATTCCCTACCAGGATGGCAATTTTGAGGCGAGGTCAGAGTTTGCAGTAGCGTGGCACCGAGCTCATGCGAACCAGGTATACGAAGCAGCGCGTCTTGTCGGATTTTGCTTAGCGGTCAGGATAGAAGTATTCACTTCCGTCGGTGGATTTGACGAAGAATATCTCATAGGTGGTGCCGAAGACGACGACCTGTGTCTAAAAATACGATCGGCCGGATATCACTTGGTTGTGGCAAATGGCTGTTTTGTGCATCATTCATCTCACTCAACCTTTAACGCTAATAATGTCGACTGGTATTCCATCCAGGTCGAGAACATTGGACGATTCAAAGAAAAATGGGGAATTGACAGGCTGCCGCCTCTTACGCTGCTTTCTGTGTTCCTTATAGTTAAGGACGAGGAAAAAATGCTCGGTTACTGCCTTTCTTCAGTAGAAGCAGTGGCAGACGAGATCATTGTATATGACATGGGTTCTACCGACCGAACTGTGGAGATTGCCAGGGCTCATGGCGCAACTGTTATCGAAGGGTATTGGGATGATTCATTTGCAAGGGCCCGAAATGCAGCGTTGGAAGCGGCTCACGGTAAATGGGTTTTATCTATAGATGCTGATGAAGTTTTTCTTTGCAATCCAAATCAATTGCGTTCAATATTGTCGGACTGGAAATCCCCAATCGAAGCGTTCCTTGTACCGATTGAAAATCACTACGGCCAGGGTAATCCCGCTTCAGTGCATAGAGCGATTCGTC
>JAKBSX010000650.1 GCA_021844725.1 Actinomycetes bacterium
AGTAACAGGCTTTGCGAGTTACCAAGTAGAATCCACTACTCTTTCATTATTCTGGAGATCTAGATTTGTTTTTGGTCTCTCGAAAACTAGAGAAAGGATCAAATGCAACAATGATTTCCGTCTGCCATTGCAAAATGAGCTGAATTCTACTATTTCCAAAAACTTTCTCTATTTCAATTCCGGAATTGCTCTACTGGTCGATTGAAATTGGCTAAAGCGCAAGAAAGCTTATCACAGATTGAAAATATCGTGATCATTCTTCAAGAGAATCATACCTTTGACAATTATTTTGGGTCATACCCAAAGTCAGACGGAACAATAGGAAAGAGCATCTGTCTGCCGAAATCCAGAGGTTCGGCTTCCAAGACTGATTGTGTTTCGCCATACCATGATACAAGCCTCACCCCAGTCGACCTGAATCACAACTGGAAGAGCGCTCACGAAGATTTCGACGGTGGAAAGATGGACGGTTTTGTGTATTCGGAGGGAAATAAGGAGACGATGGGCTACTACAATAGAACAGATCTCAAACACTATTACGCGGCTGCAGATAACTATGTTCTCTGTGACAGGTATTTTACTTCGGTCATGAGCGAAAGCGCACCAAACCACTTGTTTTTGGTCGCAGGTACTGCTGGTGGAATCATAGATGACAATGTTCCAACGACAATAGACTTCCCACCAATATTCCAGCAACTAGATGAGAAGGGAATCTCTTGGAAGGTGTACGGATTCACAAAGTGGTACAAAAGCTTCGCATACGTTCAAAACAATTCCAAAGCATCGAACAATTTTGCAAGTGCAGTCTCATTTAGTACTGATTTGAAAAAAGGCAACCTTTCTCAGGTCTCATGGATTATAGGAGCCCCGGGTGGGGACGAGCATCCTCCTGCTGATATCCAAGCAGGAGAAAATTCAGTTGCAGGAATTGTTAACACCATCGGTACGAGTCACTACTGGAGTTCAGTCGCAATATTCGAGACATGGGACGATTATGGCGGATTCTATGATCATGTTCCACCACCTCAGGTTGATCAGTTCGGCTACGGGTTCAGGGTACTGTGCCTAATCATATCGCCTTTCTCACGGCCAGGATTTATTAATAGCACTGTCAACGATCACACCTCAATACTGAGATTTGTTGAAGAAAATTTTGGGTTATCTCCTCTTTCAACTAGGGATGCCAGAGCAAACAATTTAGCCGAAGCGTTTGATTTCAAAACATCCCGCAATTTCGTACCAATTTAAATTGGAGCGTGGCAGAAAAGACTTGGGGAAAAGACTTGTCCAATGTAACTTCTGACACGATAACGTCAGAACTAGATGACCTGCTTCATGCTATAGAGGGACTCTCTTCGTATACTGACACAAAGGAGAAAGACGAACGCTCACATCTTTTGCTTGGAAGCCTGTTCAAGGTGGTGGGCAAATTGAATTATTTGCTGCGAAATCAAATTGCGGAGAAGGAAGTTGTGAGAATGACTCCTGACCAACAAGCACTTTCGCTAGGTTCGACTCTTCTGGATACTCTTGACCAGTGGATTCTAAAGATCAAGGAAGCATTCTCAAAGCTTGCCAAAGTGCTCAAGGCACAATCGTACACCATCGGCTTTGCCATTCCACTCGGCATAAACGTATCTATCACGTTTACGCCCTAGATCAGTTTTCCGTGATTTAGAATATTATAATATTTGCTACAATCCCTGCTTGCTCTCAGCCGCGCGTGACTCTTTTACTTGCGTCGCAGCAGACACTCTTTCTCCCCGTAGAAGAAGAAAAACTAGTCCTACGACCACCACCAAATAGCCAAGTACTCTAATTGGAATTATCACCGCTTGTTCTCCTCCGAAGCCAAGAAGGGTCAAGGCATGAGATATGGCGAAAAGGCCAAACCCTGTGGCGACAAAGAGAGCCAAGTTCTCCTTCTTTCTCTCGTAGATCCAAACGCCTAAGATAAGTATCGCTAGTGCAAGAATCAGATTAGTGGCTGCTATGGGATCGAGATCTAGCGGCATTTTTAGTTTACCTCTCTTTCTTCGTTAAACCTGAGAGACACAGTATAGTACACATGATTCATAAAGAGAATTGATCGTATCATTCTATTAAGTCCCTATGACAGTTTTCAATGCTGGTAATGAGTCTTGATCCTGCTGCTCCTGCGAAAGTGGGAGTGGACATTCGAAAGAGTCGAAGTGGGATTTTCTTCAATCAGTAAAAGAAGTAAAATGGTAGAGTAATTGCAGGAACAAGCCATCAACCCTTATGAAGTGGAATATTCGCAAACGCTCGTCAGAAATGAACCTCACCACCCACTGGGCTCTCGCCCTTGCTCTCGGAATAGGAATTTTTCACAATGTCCAGATTGCGCTTGTAATGAGCATCGGGGCTTTGATCCCTGATCTTGATAGAGAGTACCTATTCGTTGGTAGGAAATTCATAGCAAGACACCAGCTCCACAGGTCTTTGTTTCATAATTTCTTTTTCATTGGTATCCTTTACTTTGTGAATCCGTTTCTGTCCTTTGGTGCACTAACACATTCACTACTCGATATGTTCACGTCTGCGACAGATAGAGGTGCCGAAGTCCTGTATCCTGTGACAAGAGCAGTGAAAAATTACTACTTTAAACTCGACGGATCAAAATCGAATAGTTCGAAGAGAGCTTCGTGGTGGGTGGAAGATCCTTTTAGATTACTCGAGAACACTTCAGATAGAGATCTACAGGAACCAGCTGAACAACCATGGAGAAGGTCTTATGGCCC
>JAKBSX010000651.1 GCA_021844725.1 Actinomycetes bacterium
ATGATAATTGCCAGGATTTGGGCTGTGATAGTTGAAACCTATCGAAAAAGTGATTCTTCTGTTGTGATACCCGAAGTATTGCGGCCATATATGCGTAATGTTGAGAAAATTTCGCTTGATTAACGGGTCCGTTGATAAAAAACTTAAACTGAGGTTTCTAGACTAATGAGTAGATGAGCTTGGCCTGGTAGAGCCACTTTCTTTGAGGCAACGTCTGCATTTTCCGATAACAGCGAAGTGATTCATTCTCATCTGGAAGCCATATTTTTCTTTTAGATTGCTCTGTAATTCAGTAAAGAGTTGGTATGGAACTTCTTCCACTGACGAGCACATTTCACATACAATGTGCTGGTGGGAGTTGTCGGTAAGGTGATACACTGCCTTGCCGTGGCCAAGATGCACATGGTCAACTACTCCCAGTTTTTCAAGTGCGTCCAAGGTGCGATAGACAGTAGAAATGTGCACTTCCGGAAACTGTTTTTGAACGATGTTGAGCAGATCTTCGGCAGTCACATGCGTTTTTGCGGTTACCAAAGCCTGCAGCACAGCCTTACGGGCGTGGGTAATCCTTCCTCCGTGAGCTTTAAGGTTTTCTATGGCGATCTGCATCCGCTCCATGTGGCTTACCTTTTGTCTTCGAATCGGTATCCCAGACCCCTGATTGTGGTGATTAACTTAGGATCGGAAGGATCTGCTTCGAGTTTAGTTCTGAGTCGTTTGACGTGAACATCGAGGGTTTTGGTATCCCCTGAATAGTACGCCCCCCAAATCCTGTCAATTATCATGTCCCGGGTCAGCACCTTGCCAGCATTGATCATCAAGAGTTCAAGTAGTTCGAATTCTTTGAGAGCCAGTTTTACCAGTTGGCCTTTGAGGTGCACTTCGTGCCGATCTGGATCAAGTGAAACTCCACTTCGCTCGATGATTTTAGCTTTGTCGGACGGCATGTGCGACTCGTCATCGCTCTGGCGGCGCCTCATGACAGCTCTAATTCGAGCAACCAATTCCCGCATGCTGTAGGGTTTGGTTACATAGTCGTCGGCTCCCACTTCCAGTCCAACTACGGTGTCAATCTCGGTCGATTTCGCGGTAACCATGATTATCGGAACCTGGCTGTGCTGGCGAATCTCGCGGCATACGTCAATTCCGGATTTTTTTGGCAGCATGACATCAAGCAAAATAAAGTCTGGACCTGAGCTTGTAAATTTATCGATAGCTTCCTGTCCGTCTCGGGCTATCTCGACTGAAAAGCCTTCTCTTGATAGGCCGAGTTGCAGGGCATCTATAAAAGATTCTTCGTCTTCGGCAATCAAAATCTTCAGTGATTCAGCCACTATGGTCTGACACTTTCTGTTAGAGGTAGATGGAGCGTAAAGGTTGAACCGGAGCCCTCCCTCGATTCAACGAATATGTTTCCTTTGTGATTGTTGACCACGTGTCTCACAATTGAAAGGCCAAGTCCTGTGCCTCCTGTGGAACGTGATCTGGCCTGATCGACACGATAGAACCTCTCAAATATTCGCTCCAGGTCTCGACTAGGAATTCCGATTCCCTGATCCCGCACCGAAATATCCACCCAGGACCCGTTGCGGTCGATTTGGATTGTTACTTTAGAATCGCTTTCCGAGTATTTAACAGCATTATCCAGCAGATTGTAAACTGCGCTGGTGAGTTGTCTTCTGTCGCCAAGGACGTAGCTTGGGGACTCCGTTTCCGTATCTGAAAGCTCGATTGTTACCAGCCTTACCTCTGCACTTGGACTCATTCGATTAACTGCCTCTGCCACGACTTTTTCGATTTCTACTATTTCCTGGATGGGCGTGTCTTCGGCTTCGATTCTACTCAGATCCAGTAGATCGTCGATTATGCGTCCTACCCGGAAAGCCTCGTTTTGTATTCTGACTGAAAGCCTCTTTGCGATTTCAAAATCGTCCTCACTGTAGAGCGTTTCTGCCAGTAGGCCTATAGCACCTATCGGTGTTTTGAGTTCGTGACTGACATTGGCGACGAAATCCCTTCGTACTTCGTCGAGATGCTTTTTCTCAGAAATATCTTCGAGCACCGCTATCACGCCTACTACTTGCTGATTATCTTTGAGCGCATCGGTATGAAGCACATAGCTCTTTTTAGGAGGACCGTATACCTCAAGGGACCGTTCGGTCATCGTTCCAGCTTTTGCCAGGGTTAGGAGTTCATCGAGAGCTCGTGCAGCCAGGGCATCCTGATGTCTGCCGTCAAACAACCCTTTGGCCACTTTATTTCTAAAAAGAATTTCGCCCTCGACCGAGCAAATCACAATCCCCTGAGGTATGGAATCGAGGGTTTGGTTTAGAAGCACTACTTCCTGCTCAACAGATATATCCGAACCCCACAGTCGTTGCTGGCCAGAGGCGGCATTTTCCTGGGAGGATTTGTCCGGGTCTGAAGTCTTGAGCTTTCGCCTCTCTTCTTTTGAGAGCTTAGATATCCCTATTTGATTAACAAGAAAAATTGAAATTGCAACCCCAATTGCAATTCCGAAAATCAGTAAAAGGATGAGGGCGAAGGTTCTCATAGTCTCTCATGCCATAGCGTAGCAGTGATAGTCGCGTCCATGAGTGCCTTAGGGATTAATTGTAGGCAAACTCAGCTTCTGACTTGTTAGGAAAAGCCGAGACCAATCGGGGCTTTATTCAAAAATGCTATTCAATCATTCAAGGTGGCTCAGTTTTTTAGAGGCAAAACTTTGAAAATATCGATCTAGAAGGGTATGAATGACTT
>JAKBSX010000652.1 GCA_021844725.1 Actinomycetes bacterium
ACGAGGCGATGAGTTGGGAATCGGTCAGAAACCTTGGTCGAATGCCGCCGCTTTTACTGATCATCCGGAATCTATGTTTGCAAGGTCAGGCGCCCGACGAGGTCATGGAGAACATTGAACAGATCCATGAAATCCTTGAGGAGGTCCTTCTGGAATACCCTTCACCTCCCTGACCCCGCCCGGCGCAGAGTGTTCAATACAACACATCGGGATCATATGCGTTGTGCTCTCTGGGCAGATCAGGGTTTTCACCTTTGGCAAGCAGGGTGGAATTTCCACGGTGCCAGAATTGCTGCTGTCCACTTCAAAAATTTGTATATAAATGATAACGGCAGAAAGAAGTTGTGCCCGAGAGTTAAAGGCCTAAATCAGCCAGTGCATTTCAGTGACTGCTTATCTTCAAAAGGATGACACGCTGATATCCTCTCAGAAATAGGCAACTTCATTGGCTGGCGCCAGCAGGGCTCGTCCCCCGAAAGGAGGTTATAAATTACCCGCCCGATTCCGCGCCTACGAGCGAAGGTTGGATCGACAAACTCTCTGACTGGGGCGAACAGCTCACAAGGGCGATGGCATCCCACTATCTCCCCGTAGTACCTTAATGATGTGGTGTGCCGAAAAGATCTTTAATGCAAAGCTCTCCGTACCAGTTCTGGTAGAGAGAAACCCAACGCTTAGTTATGGCAGCGATGAGTCGCTGGCGGTAAAACCCCTCCTCTCTCCCCAGATAATTAGCCTCCAGCTCCGACTCATCAGGGGAAGATGCCTGCCACTGCTGTAGTTCATTGCCTATAAAACTCGCCTCAAGAATATCCGCAGGCTTATCGAGATAAAAGCGATTCTTCTCATCACCGGCATCTCGGAGCTTCACTGAGGGCACGGCTTCGGCGTTGCTTCTGTTCAATTCAAACGGCCAGGCTCGAAGGTTTCCGATCGAGCCATGCCAGTCCTTTATTACTTGCGGGATATTCCATTTGTATGAGACGTATTTTTGTGCATGGATGTGGTCGAAATCCCAAGGCCTATCTGTATCCTCTAAATTATCCAAGCTGGCCGGGTCATAGGTTGGAAACCACTTTATGAGCCATCTCCGCTGAGAGTATAGGACAAGGGGGCGTAACCCCCACAACTTGTCCACAAAGTTCGTCCAAGCGTCAATGCGGTATTGCGTGACCTCTTCTTTGTCTCTGGATGGTGTATGAATTTTGCGGCCATACCAAAGCTTTATACTCTCGTCTGGAAGGCGCCCCGAAAAATGATCCCCCCAGCGCCAGTTCTTCCATTTCTTGTTAGAGCCTTTGCCTAGGCCATGTAGAGCTTTCTTAAGCCCATTTTGCAAGAGCTGAGGGGGTACAGTTGGGATAAGTGGCAGCCTACCAATTTCTGTAAGTTGCGTACAACGTTTGAGGCAACCTGCAGAAAAAAAGTCTCGCGGATTCTCCCACATATCCTGGATGCGCTGCCAGAGTAATTGCTGAATCGCCGTTCTGTCTGCTGAAAACCACGCGAGAGTGGTGATAACGCCAATTAACCGCCGGTGCTCTTGGTCGTTCAAATTGCATGGATTTACCTTGCACGAGAGCATCCGGTCTATCCACAAAAGGAGAAAGAAGAAGGATTCGGACGATTCGCGCGCAATCTCTGTGGTGAGAACCGGAGGCAAGCGATAGGGGGCTTTGTCTTCTTCTTGTAAGGTCATAAGCTTGCGAGCAATAGCGAACAGATCTTGGCCGCGTCCAGTTGTGAGGTAACCCTTGGTTCGGTCCAAAAAATCCCGGCATTGTGGGTCACGCCCGTGAACAAGTCGCCTGAATCGGCCCACATCGGGGAAATCAGGTAATGCGCGACCATCCGAGGTATTCGCGAGTATTAGTCTTGAAATAAGAGCTACCAGACGGGAAGGGAGCATAAGTCGAGTGCTCAAATCATCGGCTATGTCCTGAGCTTCCGGCCAGATTGATTTCAGGATTGAGTACCTCAATTCTTCCCCTTGGAGGGGGGTTCCTGCGGAGTTTATCCGGACAAACATCGTCTCGACAGGGTCGTCACGTTCTGCCGAAGATGGATTATCCACCCCCGAATTGTCGATCGCAGCGTTTTCACCTGCAACGGTAAGCATCCCGTCCTGAAGAACGAGGCCAGGGATCATGAAAGCAAAACGTTTCTTGACCCCCAATACCCGCATAAATCCCTGGATAAGTTCTTTCATCTCGGGGGTGGGCTGATCAAGGAGTTCGACCAAGCGAGGTTTCCATGGCCCCCTTCGAGGGAGGTCATCTTCCTCCATTGAGTCGAGTGCTTCCCAATATGGCAGACGATCCTCAAGCAGTGCGCTAATTCTTAGCCACACCGCTTCGGTTTCGGTCCTAATTGCCTCAATTATGAATGGAACTGGCACTGGAGCAAGAGCATCCCACGGCCATGCATGCCTGAGAGTCGTTTCGCCCAGTAAAAATCCTGTTTCTTTTTTGGGCGTTGTGAGACCTATCGCTTTACCGTAGGCACTGAGAGCGGAACGACGATGAGCAAATTCTAGGGTCTTTGACGGATCACTGCGCTGATAGCCCCACGGATGGGACCGAGTAACGACCCGAAAAATGAAGCCCCTCTCATCACTCACTCCAGCCATGTCAAAATCGACCCATAATGCCGCTGTGCATTCTTCCTCAAGTTTCCAAATATCCAGGAAACCAAGGGTGATCGCATTGCATCTTTGCTGCCCATCGAGCAGGTGGTAAGTTACATCAGACAATTG
>JAKBSX010000653.1 GCA_021844725.1 Actinomycetes bacterium
ACAATTGAAACCTCTTCGCGAATCACCATGTCAGAGCATGTTTTATCGTCATTACTGACTCGGTAACCGGTCAGTTGCATTCATGAACAGATCAGGGGTGGTGAATGGTAACCCCTAGTTCCGATCCTCAAGTCCGCCAGTTTACCTGGCGGCACAGGCCTCAACTTTCGAGAGGATATCGATCAATTGCAGCGGGAGAGCGAACTTGTCGAAGAAGAGCTAGTATTCCCAGCACGCGGCTTGCCGGTCATAGCTCATGAAACTGAAACTCAACAGCGATTAGTTGATCGCTCCGCCGACGATATCATCGCTGAGGCATTAACCGCAGCAGCTCGCTCACCAAGAGTGGGACTAATGATACTTGGTTCCGAGCTTGAAAGAGCTGTCCGGTTCCTTCTAGTTTCAAGTGGGTGGGATACCTCTCCGCGGAGTTACTCTTTGCGTCGTAGTATCGATAGGCTAGTGGAGCTTGGTCTACTAACTCGAAGTGCCGCGAGTGCACTGGATCTATTCCAGACCGTTCGAAACGAAATCGTTCACGGAGGCAAAGTTGTCCCGGAGGAAGAAATTCTACGAGCTTTGGATGCTGCTATACCGCTACTTCGGGCTATTCTAGCCATCCCTCGGGAAACAAACCTTGTCCACTATGCCGATGTCGATCTGTATGCCGATTCTCGTGGAACGACTAAGTTGTCTGACGCTAAGGGGCTGCTTCTAAAGACACTGAGTCCAGGAGGAGCGTCAGTTCGGTATCGAATTTTCCCTACTACTAAAACGGATTACGAGATTGGTAAGCAGGTTACTTGGGAATGGGGAACCCGAACCTGGGGTGACACATGGTACAAAGATCCGGAATCGGGGGAAATTCGACCCGCATGGACTAGCTCTTTGGAGTTTCGAGGTAGACATTTGGATGAGCTTAAGTGACTTTCGGATTGATATCCGTATTCGATCCAATAATTACGGGCTTGCCGTCAACCATGGTAGTGTCTAAAAAGTAGGACTTTTACCAGGAACGATTGAAAACAGAATTCGCCAAATATCCGTATTGACCTGCTATTACTGTTCACCAGTGTTCATGGGTGTCTACAGGTAATATTTTGCCAACTACCGACCAACTGCCGACCAAAAGTTGAGTCAATCCCTCGGCTGTTGGCTGAGGTCCATGATGAGAGCAGAAAGCTTAGGCTTGTAATTATCGTATTCACGAGGAAGCCCTACAACCCAGCGAATGTGAGGGTGAAAAATGCAGTGGTACCACTTCACGGATGGAAGGAGATAAATAGCCACGCCGGGGTGGTCACGTGCTGTCTCAAATTCGATAGTACGCGCACCACAGCTAGATTCAATCCATCCGTGTTGCTCGTAGTCCCATTCAAAAGAGACAAGCCCAAGCCGGCTCGCCATCTTTATCACGTCGCAGAAGTCGAAACCTCTTTGAAACCCCCTATATTCTTCTGAATTTTCTGACCAATTCATGAGTTCACAAAATGCATCTCGGACACAGTAGTTATCTCCTGGGGGCATTAGTTGAGCTGGCTTGCCCATGGGGATGACTGGGTCTCCTGGAGTACTGTCTTTCACACTCAAACTTTATCAGGTGGAGAAAATGAACTCTGAACCCAATCCAAAATATATATAGTTATCTATAAATCGGCAATCAAGAACATGCCCTAAACAACCCAGGCCAGAACTCGCATAATACCAGGTAAAGCCATCAAACTGCTAGGTAAATATATATAGTTCTATATATTAGATATAGATAATTCTATGTAACAGTTATAGACAAAAATCTATAACAACGGAGTGCACACATCCTCACTGCACGTTCTTTTAGCTCCGTATGTACCTTTTTTGACTGGGGTGGTCTGACGTGATTCCACTATCTTTTAAAAGCGCTGGTGTCTCAGATTTTTTGAGAGCGATTCACGGACCCAACACTACTTTTAAATGTCTGGAGCCATTGATCACTCTTCAGGACGTTGTTATCACAATAAGTAGGGAAGACGTGGCTGGGCGTCTCAAAGATGACTACCGCAAGTCTCAGACAATGCAGATTAGTAGGCATTTCCATATTCAAACTGTGCGCACGTGTTACTTTGTTGGGTAAAGAAAACCTGGATTCATTGTGATCCATGTAAATATGACGGCGTTGCCGTCGACGAAAGGAAAGGTGTTACATGAGACACACCGGTCTGCCTTTTTTGAAAGGCAAACTCCATAGGACTGCAATGCTTTTAGTCTCGATCTCACTGTCAACCTTGGCAATATCTGGCGTAGCCTTGCTTCCGAATTCGCCAGCTTTTGCACAAACGCCCAGCCCCAACACGGTCACGGCAACTGTTCCTGTCGGTAATTCCCCAACCTCAGCTGCTTACGACTCGGCCAACAATGACATCTACGTTACCAATTATGCCTCCAACGACGTTTCGGTCACAAACGCCCAGCCCCAACACAGTCACGGCAACTGTTCCTGTCGGTAATTACCCCACTGGAGTCGCTTACGACTCGGCCAACAATGACATCTACGTTACACATATAGGCTCCGGAGGCTCCGGCGTCGTCTCGGTCATAAACACAATTACCAACACGGTCACGGCAACTGTTCCTGTCGGTAATGGCCCCTTTGGAGTCGCTTACGACTCGGCCAACAATGACATCTACGTTACAAATCAACCCTCCGGCGACGTTTCGGTCATAAACGGTAGCACCAACACGGTCACGGCAACTGTTCCTGTCGGTAATTACCCCGT
>JAKBSX010000654.1 GCA_021844725.1 Actinomycetes bacterium
ACCCTTTCGAGAGAGTAGGTTGACGTCACAAATTTTCTGACCTCAATTTTTCTGCCTTCAAGGAGTCGGATTGCTTCAGAAAGCTCTTCATCGGTTGTTGAGTAACTCGCTGCAATTGAGGTTTCAGACAAGAACAGGTTCGCAAGATCCAAGTTGTAAGTCGAACCCTTGTGAGGTGCTCCGAATAGAAGAACTTTGCCCGATTTTCGGACGGATTTCATAGCTTCGCTAAACGCTGAAGGGGCGATGGCTACTGCACGTTCCGATAATCAGGTCAAGGTCGTCGTGACCAACTAGCCTTCCATCAGCGCAAGATTAATTATTCTTGTTATGTGCGGCTAACGTATCGAAAATGCCAACAACAGCAGTTGTGATAACATTCGACGACGACTATTCTTGTTCTGCAGCAGTTCAAGAAAATCTTACTATCGAACAGCTCCAGACTTTCGTTGGACGAGAAGTTCAGTTTGATGTTTCTAAGACCAAGATTGCAAAAGGAAAGGTCGTGGGGTTGGATGGCGACCTAGTTCAAGTGAAGTGGACCGACGTTCCACTTGGGCTTGGGCAAAGCTCCATGATGCGCATCATGGATAGCTAATAATCTCGCTAGAAACACGCTGTTTTCCATCATGAGGGTGGGAATTGACATCTACGGAAACTACCTCGAGTGTAGCTCGTTTCGTAAATCGAACCGATGATTGATCGAGCATCAATTCAGACTCCGGCGAAGCTATTGAGAACGATGGACAAGACATCCTCTCAAAGTCTTTTCGTCTTGACCGCGTCTCAAGAAGAGTGACTTCGATGAATAGGATGCGAATCTATTCTCAATGCATGTGGTCTAAGCGTTAGAATATACTCAAAATTCAAAGCCGAGAGCTCGGATTAGGATTTCTCTCAAGAATTAGATGTTCTTGGTATTTCAACGTTAAGTTACTAGGATCTCAAGTGCCAGTAAAACCCTGCCGAATTCCAAAAGATTTCTAGAGATTTGTCAGTGTACGGCAAGCAGATTGATATTACACTTTGCAGACAAGATGCGAAAGTGGAACTAGGATGAAATACTTCAAACTACCATTGAAGATCATACTGCCATTGTTAGCCATCTCACTGTTTTCGGTTGCCTCTTTCGCGACTACAGTAGGCGTCTCGCCGGCGACTTACCAGGCACAAAACGGTGTTCTATACAACATCACAGGAGGATTCTCTGCCTCAAGCAACGGTTTCACAGCCGTGCAAACGACAGCTACCGCCTCGACTCAGCCATGCACTTGGACGAGTGGCGGAACCTGCGAAACTGCTGTGACTGCGGGCGATTGGGAATATTCGCTTACAGTGACAATAAATGCAGGAGCGACTGCAAGTACGACATACACTGTGACCGTTAACTGGAATACCGGCTCTGGTTATACAGCTCTTGGCGCGCTTACCTTCACAAGCCCTGCGACCATAACTCCAGGACAGACAATGACATTCAACTTCGATCTAGGCACGACCTCGTTCAGCGCTCCAGCTGCACTCACAGTCACAATAGCTTAGAATTCGAGAATCCGGTGAGGACTCTGTGCCCTCGATTTTTTCATTTTTCAAAATCATCCACAATTGACCAAATACTTCGATTCATAAAGCAAGAAACATCAAATTTGGTTTCAGTAATTAGGACCGTGCGCGTTTTTTGAATCGGGGTTTCTTCATTCTGTTCGTAATCCTGACCTGCGTGATGGTCTACTCTTACGCGAATTCCGCAAGCGTGTCGATTATGAACGTACAAAGTTATGGCGGCGAGTTGAGATATGTCTATTTTGAGACCGCTAACGGTGGAAGTGGCACTACCCCTTCAACCAACACTGCACTTTCTCCATCGGCAACCACTGGAAGTTACACCATCAAGAAGGGGTCTTCGGCATATCTGTGGAGCACTCCGTTTGCGAACTCTGCCACAATCAATCCATTGACCTGGACGGTGGTCATTTATTCATCGTGTTCCAAAAGCAGTACGGTTCAAATCTCGCTCGAGACGACAGATTCTACAGGTGTAGTTCAAAGCTCGCTTATTTCAAACGCGGTAACGAGCACTATCGGAACGTCCGAGAGCGAGATCGTATTGAGTGTTGTGGGGAGCAGTGGATCAGTTCCAGTTAACGGATATGTCGGAGTGATCGTTAACGTCCCAAAGACCGGTCCTTCTTTTTGTACGGTGTATTGGGGCGCGGGTCAGCAAACAAACTTCCAGATGGCCTATCTTCAGATCGTGAGCGATTTTTTCAAGATCGCTCCTCTTTGGATTCAGCCCCTCGACCATCGTAGTTGGTTTGCGAAACCTTCGCATCTCCAACCTGACGACGATCCGAGTTTCTTCCTTTTCAAGCTCTTCGCAAACACAAAGATCCTTAGGGAGTCCACAAGTTGAGCATACCTCTGCCATCACATTGACCTCACAGAGTATGCAATTTCTAGAAAAGATACTACGTTTTCCTTACGCATCGCTGAGCCTAAATTCGTTTTCAAAATATAAAAACCTTGTCGTATGCGCGTTTGTTTCACTAGCTTTTCTGCTTCGGTAATCCGTATTAATCTGAATTTTCTTCTTATTCATTGATACTTAATGTCTGCCACTTGCGCGCGTTGCGGCGAGCAGTATTTGCCCATGCTGGAATCGGACGAGATCGAAGGACTTTGTCCAGCTTGTTTGTTCGATCCCGAAAGAACACAAAGCTACTGTCATTGAAGATTTCTCGAACAACCCTTGCG
>JAKBSX010000655.1 GCA_021844725.1 Actinomycetes bacterium
CTTACCAATGCCAATACTCGGAGGCCAACTGTATCGAATGTTTATGCCCACTTTAAAGGCTACCTGTGGGTAGGATTTTTGTCTTCTTTGATGGTTGCTCTCGGAAGTTTGCAGCAAAGATCACCTTTTACTTCCAAGGTTGTTGGTTCGTGGTGGCTGGGCATAGCTTCTCCACAAAGTGTGCCTTCAAACCATTTCCGGTTTTTGGCGGAAGTGGCAGTGGTGGTGGGACTTGTTTTGGGGTGTATTACATGGCTGGCCCTGCTTCAGAAAGTCAGAAAGAATCCAGGCATTCCACTCCGAGCGTTTTGGTATATTGCCGCAGCATGGGTAGTACCATTGGCTATTGCTGGCCCGCTGTTTTCAAAGGACATATATTCCTATGCCGCGTTGGGGGAAATGGTTTCGCATCATATCTCTCCCTATAACTATGGGCCAAACGTCCTGGGAGGAACTCCTTACCTTACGACAGTCGACCCATTTTGGGGTAATGCTAAAACTCCATACGGGCCCTTTTTCCTGGGGATTTCGTGGCTGATAACCACGCTTACTTTGCACCACGCATTTGCGACTATGGTTGGCCTCCGAGTATTGGCATTGGTAAGTGGAATAGTAATAGCAATTTACGTCCCCAAATTGGCAGGGTTGTTTGGCTTTGACAAAGGCGTAGCATTCACTCTGGCGGTACTCAGTCCGGTTACGATTTATCATTTGATTTCAGCCGGCCACAACGATGTATTGATGTTGGCACTGCTCCTGGCGGGCCTTTATTATGCCAAGCTATCGCGACCGATATTGGGAATCGTTCTCGTCACTCTGGCTGCACTGGTAAAGGTTCCTGCTGAAATTGGTGTTCTCTATATTGGCTGGACATGGCTTGGAGATCAGAAGAGTTTCAAGGACAGGATTAGACCGGTTGTCAGTGGATTTGTAATATCTGCAATTGTGATGGAGCTGGTTGCAAAGATTACGGGTTTAGGCTGGGGATGGATTCTGGCTCTTTCCACACCTGGGCAGGTCAGATCCCCGGCTGTGCCCACTACTGCTTTGGCATCAGGGATTAATAGCATTACAGGTTTGCTGGGGTTTCCTATGCATATGTCCCTGCTGCTCTCGATTACACGTGTTCTGGGTTTTGCAATTTCAGGTATGGGATGTCTGTATTTCCTATTTCGATATAAGCATTTTGGTGCTCTGAAATCTATTGCTTACAGTTTTTTGGTCGTCACCTTATTTGCTCCGGTCATACAGCCTTGGTACATTGCCTGGGGGCTCGTAATTCTGGCGGCAGTTCCAAGCCCAAGGATAATCTGGGGAATTGTATCTGTGTCTTTTGCCGCCATGATACTTGGACTTCCTGGTGGACCTCCAATAATCGCTTGGATGGGATATATCGCATTGATGGTTGGAGCTGCGCTTTATTTGGCGGTTAAATTCAACTTGGTGCCAAAAGAACGGATTCTGTCTATCTTTGAGCGGGTCAGCTCGGCCACCACGGCGATATAAGCAGTTCGTGCGAGGCACTTGAGTTGGAAGATCACAGAGATAAACTTAGCGTTGATGAAGGGCTTCTCTGGTTGTGCCGAAGCGACCAGGTAATTGCCTATTTGGCTTCCAAGTATGGTACTCCGACGCTGTCGCGAGCATCTTTATCTGACTTTGGTTACGACCCCGGACCTCAAGGGTTGTCGCTGGAGCAGCATTTTTACGGAGATTTAGTCGACATCGTGATTCATCAGCAGCTTGCCGGAAAGGCAGCTGAGGCTATCTCCAGCCGGGTCAGGGAGGTGGCAGGCGGAATCCTTTCCCCGGATGCGATTCTCAAAGCTGATCCAATGCTTCTCAGATCAGCTGGTCTTTCACAAGCTAAGATCAGGGCAATAACGGAGCTCTCGAGTGCAGTGGAATCCGGGTCGCTTAGATTGACGTCATTCGTGGAAATGTCAGATGAAGAGGTAATTCTTAATTTGGGTAAATATCGAGGATTTGGACCGTGGTCCTCACAGATGTTTCTGATGTTCTCACTTGGGCGGCTCGATATCTGGCCGGTAGGGGATCTGGGGGTACGAAAAGGTTTCCGTCACAGTTACCGGCTTGAACAGCTTCCGACTCCAAAACAGATGATCGATTATGGCGACAGATTTAAGCCATATAGATCCCTGGTGGCCTGGTACATGTGGAAGTCCTTAGCAGAAGACCTGCCCGACCATCTGTTCTAAGACAGGTAACCGCTTCTTGCGCTTAGATTCCGTTAGATCCAATTTCTGACAAGTCGCTGAAACTGGTTAAGGACCTTACAGCATCTTCTGCAGCAATGCCATGTCTAACCATTTCCCAAATTTTCGCCCCACTTCTTTTTCGATACCCACAAGCTCGAATCCACACGATTGATGAAGCGCTAACGAGGCCTGGTGGCTCGCCATTACTCTGGCCATGCAGGAATGGAATCCATGTTGGGAAGCAAGGGACAATATCGAGACCAGAAGGGCCTTCCCGACCCCCTGCTTTCGATAATTGGCGTCCACATAAATTGAGTCTTCGACAGTTGTGGAGTATCCAGGGCGGGGTCTGTAGGGGGAAAGGCTGGCGAATCCGCAAACGTTTCCGTTAATTTCGGCAACAATTGCTGGATAGATCCCGGAGTGTTCAGCGATCCAGTGTCTCTGCTCCGCTTCTGATCGTGGCGTCAAATCAAGAGTTACTAACGAATTGAGTACCTCATTGTTGTAGATTGCGCGAATTATTTCAG
>JAKBSX010000026.1 GCA_021844725.1 Actinomycetes bacterium
TTAGGTCTTTAGCTATCCCCGCGTACGCACTATTACCAGCTGACCCGATTCTACTTCCGCCTTAGTAACGAGCCGACTCAAGACGCCGGGTCCTGCTCCCGATACAACCATGGACTTCAGCGCAGTATTAGATGCTAATTCTACAAGTGAGACCGGTGAAAGGCCTTGTGTCCCCAGTGCCTTATGAAGAACTTCTCTTGTACCTGAACCCGACTCCCTCATTATTAGTGGCGTCTTTGCCAGCTCGGTGGACGTGACCACTTTCTTACGATTCGCCCAGGGATGTCCAGGACTCACTACAACCACAAGGTCGTCACTAAACACTAACGCTTGCTCAAAATGGGATGGAACCGCCGAGCCTTCTACGAAACCTATATCAGCCCGTTCAGTTCTAACTATTTCAAGCACGCCTTCGCTATTGCCCATGAGCAGGTAGGCAGTAATCTCAGGATCCATCAGCCGAAGCCTGCTCAGCCACTGTGGAACCAAATACTCAGCCACTGTCATGCTGGCAGCGAGAGTTAGGGTTCCATCTCCCTCAGCCCGAAGCGCCCGCACCCCTTCAAGCAGGGAGGTGACCTTGCTGATAATTTCTGAACTCCATTGGACCACTGCCTCACCCGCTGGCGTCAATCTGGCATGGCCGGCACCACGTTCAAGCAGAGCGACACCTACTGCCTTTTCGAGCGATCTCAATCTCATACTTGCTGCCGGCTGTGAAATCCCATGAGCATCAGCAGCCCTCTTGATAGATCCCAGATCAGCCACACTGCAGAGTAGATCGAGCGATACCAAGTCAGGAACAGGAAGTGGAAGAGGCATAAGCAAAGCTTATACCCTAGTAATCAAAATGAAGGCATACAGGGAGGTCAACTGCCCAGATACTTGTTGTATGGAGAATCTAATACCGCAATTACCAGAAATAAAACCATATTCAGAACTCAACAATAAGCCTAAAAAATACGCGCAAATCTTTCCCGGTTTAGCAATGGCTGTTGTCCTTGCCGCCATTGCTAGCGTGCTTGGCAAGCTGGCGCCCATTGTCGGAGCACCCGTATTTGCAATCGTGATAGGGATAGTTGTCTCTACGCTATGGCGACCGAAGATTAATGCTGAAGCGGGACTTAAGTTTTCCGCCAAGACGGTGCTGCAGGCATCAATTGTAATCCTTGGTACCGGGCTTTCTTTTACACAGGTGATAACAACCGGAACATCGTCCTTACCGGTGCTGATAGGGACCTTGGTGGTAGCTCTGGGAGGTGCTTGGTTCTTTGGCCGATTGCTTGGGATAGCTAAAGACCTAAGGACCCTGATTGGTGTTGGCACTGCGATATGCGGAGCCTCCGCGGTTGCAGCCACTGACGCTGTGATATCTGCTTCCGAAAGCGACGTATCTTACGCTATAGCAACAATTTTTACCTTCAATGTGGCGGCTGTTTTGACCTTCCCATCGATTGGTCATTTATTAGGAATGACTTCACACGCCTTCGGACTCTGGGCTGGCACCGCAGTCAACGATGTATCATCAGTAGTGGCAGCAGCGACCATATTCTCACCTGCAGCCACATCCTACGCCATTATCGTAAAGCTGACCAGAACTTTGATGATCATTCCAATCACCCTGGTTCTTGCATTTATCCGCTCAAACAAATCACCAGATCATGAAGGATCCCAAGTAAAACTCAAGCACTTTCACAGAGTCCTGCCCATCTTCATCGGTTGGTTCCTGCTTGCGGTTACTCTGAATACGTTCAAAGTTATTCCGGCAGGTTGGCATAGCGACCTTTCCTACGCAGCGCAATTTATGATCACGGTTGCTCTCGGGGCTATTGGACTCTCCTCAAGACTAGATAAAATTCGTTCAGCAGGTGTCAAGCCACTGGCTCTGGGAGCCATACTTTGGATACTTGTAGCAAGTACCAGTCTTGCACTTCAAAGCATCACTGGAACTATTTGAACAACGATTTCCTCAGATAGAAAGTCATGCGGATTGCTTAGGCGGCAAATTTCGAAATCTTGTCTTTGACTATCTGAGGGATCGGAACCCACCGGGGAACAGAATCGCGGTATTCACTGTAGCTTGGGCCGAATTTCTTTTCCAGCCTCTCCTCATCCTTCCTGGCCCGCTCTCGATACCAGGGAATCACAGACGAAACAATAGCAAGTGCAATCGGAGATCTGGTCATTAATGTGAGTCCACCAAGAAAGATAATATGTCCCAGATACATCGGGTTTCTGGTAATTCCATATATTCCGTCAGTTACAATCTCGTCCGGGAAACCCTGAGACATTCCGGGAGGACCGCCAGCCCTCTTAATGCGGTACTCTCCTGACAGCCGGTACTGCAAATAGCCCCACAAGAGCAGAGGCAGGTACTTGAGGCGGAGACGACGCCCTGATACCAGCTGTTCGGTCAAAACCAGTGCTGGTATGGCCACAAATGTCCTAGTGGAAGTAGAACTAAGTGAAAGACGCAATCGACTTCCTTTCTAGCAACTCGGCATCACTTACTGGAAATACTCCAACTGATTCTACCGATAAAAATCACAGCAGTCCTATCCATCTGCTGATTTCGTCAAACTTTAGGTTTTCCAAATCGATGTGGAAACTGTATTTCTATAAGATCTCCATTCCTCTAGACAAATAATTTTCATCCAAGAAACTTGGTTCAGCTTGAGGCCAAACCTGTAATTTCAGAAACGGTCGATGGGTAAGTGCAGCGTGGAGTTGGATATTGTGATGAAAATATTTGAAATATTTAATCCTCAAAGGACGTTATTATTTGTACATCAGTTATGAAGCGGAGCACCGATGAGCCAAAATAGCGATCTACAGCAAGCATCACAAACACCCCTTCCGGCTATCTATCTCGGACATGGAGCCCCGCCACTCCTTGACGATTCCCTTTGGGTCTCCCAATTATCTACCTGGGCGAATAGCATAGGGAAGCCAAAAGAGATACTTATAGTTTCGGCTCACTGGGAGGCCGCGCCGATCGCACTCAGTTCTCCAGATGCAAACACACCGCTGGTATATGATTTTTGGGGTTTCGAACAACGGTTTTACCAAATGACATACCCAACCCCTGACGCCCATGATCTGGCCAAGCGAGTTGCAGCAGTGCTACCTGACACAATGTCGCTCTATCAGCATCCAAACAGGGGGCTGGATCATGGAGCCTGGGTTCCGCTTAAAGTCATGTACCCGGATGCTTCAATACCTGTGCTCCAACTCTCTTTGCCAAGCCTGAACCCGGAAGAATTGCTTAAGCTGGGGCACCGGCTCCAACCTCTCCGTGATGAAGGAGTGTTAATCATAGGTTCCGGATTTCTTACCCACGGACTCAGATTCTTGAAGGACTTCCGACCCGATGCTCAAGCACCCGGGTGGTCACTTGAATTTGATCAATGGGCAAAAGAGGCAATCGATAGACGCGACTTGGACATGCTTATGAACTTTGAAAATGCACCAGGCATGCCTTATGCGCATCCCACTACCGAGCACTTTGCTCCACTTTTCGTAACCCTCGGAGCCTCGTTAGACCCCGAGCGCTCAATTGACAACGTAATAGACGGTTTCTTTATGGGCCTGGCAAAGCGATCCATCCAAGTGGCATAAGTTCGGTCACAATACTCCTAAAGCCCCCAGATTTATCCGGGGAAAAGGACCAACTACTCCCCTGTCGGTTCAATAATCTCGGTGGGGTCTCTGTTGTCATCGAGGGCCACGCCGGGCGCAGGATTCTCACGCTCAGCTTTTACCGTATGCGGTACCTGTACGATTCTAAGCACTGTAACCAAGCCGACTCCGCCGAGCAAATTACCCAGTGCTGCCCATCCAGCGGTCTCAGCCCACTGCAAATATCCAAATGGAGCCCTACCGGTGTGCAAAGCTGCAAACATCAGAAGAGAGTTAACGATAGTGTGATTGAGCTGACCGGCCCCGAGCAAAAAGGCTCCGGTTATCGCCGGAACGATTTTGGAAGCGATCGAATTAGACCCGTGCTGCATCCAGGTCATAAGGGTAATAACTGCTCCACCAAGTACCGCAAGCGCAAAGGCGCGGCCACCGATTCCAAGATTGACATAGTATGATCCTGACTTTATCGCCTGGCGGTGAAGATCGGGAAAGCCCACAATGATAAGCCATGTGAACAGCCACCCGCCCACAAGGTTGCCGACAAAAGTACCCACCCATAAACGCATAAGGCTTCTAAAGCGCGCCTGGCGGGCAATCACTGTCGAAACTGGGACAAGAAAGTCTTCTGTAAAGAGTTCGCTTCGGGCAAGCGCCAAAGCTATAAATCCAACCGAAAATGCCAAGCCACCAAGAATCTTGCTTTTGGTGTAATACTCCACCAAAAGCAGAGCCAAAACACCACTGCCTACATCGATTCCCCCAACAAGTCCAGTTGCGAGTAGGGGAACCAGTCGTCGAGAAAGACGCCTCCGGCCTTCATCTACAGTTCTTAAAAAGGTTTCCTCAACCTCTACCTCGGCAACTGCCTCTACTTCAGCAGGATCTGAGCCAACTGGCGGCCTCTCCCGGCTTTCCGATTTCGTCTTCGACCCATATCTACCGTTAAACTGATCTTTCCTTTGTGGCATTGCCACCTCGCAAGAATCGACAACCAGTTAAAAGCTGTGACGGAATAACTATTGGTGACGCTGAAATGATGCTAACTCGCCAAAATTTGGTTACATACCTTGTAGTGCCTCGGCAATTTGAATGGTGTTCAGAGCAGCGCCCTTCCTCAAATTGTCTCCAGATACAAAGAAATTAATTGCTGGCCTTGAACCGATGTCTTTTCTTATCCGCCCAACCAGGCAATCATCGATTCCAGCTGCCTCAAGAGGAGTGGGCATATCCACCACACGCACACCTGGTGCATTTGCTATCGCCTCGGTAGCTTCTGCAGAAGAGACTTCTCTTTTCATCTCCGCATATACAGCTACAGAATGACTAGTGAATACCGGAACCCTAACGCATGTCACGCTGACCTCGAGACTGGGAATTTCCAAAATCTTTCGAGATTCATCACGAAACTTGTGCTCCTCGTTCGTCTCTTCATCGGTAAAAGTGCCAGCTACTGGAAGTACATTGGCTGCTATTGGCCCTGCAAATGCTGACGGCTTTCCGAAGTCAACCGCCTTGCCGTCATAGGCAAGCCAGGCAAGTTGACCGTCTTTGCCACTGAGTTGATCGGAAAGTTCGTTCACCCCAGCAAGCCCAGCCCCAGATACTGCCTGATAGGTACTTACTACCAGTTTGGTTAGTCCACCAATGCTATCCAAAGCTTTTAGCGCTGAAATTGTGATCATGGTGGTGCAATTTGGGTTAGCCACAATACCCTTGGGAATACCGGAAAGAGCATGTCCGTTCACCTCAGGAACTACCAGAGGCACAAGAGGATCCATTCTCCAGGCTGAAGAATTATCGATGACGATAGCTCCCTGTGCGGCAACCTTTGGAGCTAACTCCAAGGAAGTTGAGGCTCCGGCGGAAAAAAGTGCCACATCGATACCGTCGTACTTTCCCGACCATGCATCTTCTACTACCACATCTTGTCCGCGATACGATAGAACCTTACCTGCGGACTTCGGCGAGGCAAAGTAGCGTATACGGTCCACCGGAAAGTTTCTCTCTTCAAGAATGGTCCGCATAACGGTGCCAACTTGACCAGTCGCTCCAAAAATTGCAATATTCACAACCAAAGATTCTAAAGGTTTTCAGCCCTTAGAAAGCCAGGTGCGGCAAATAGCCAAAATGCGAAACTAAAGCCCGAAAGCGCTGTGAAGTGATTGAACCGCTCGTTCGATTGCCTCTTCCCTGACCACGCAGGAGATTCTGATGGCTGAAGTTGAGATCATCTCGATGTTCACACCGTTATTGGCAAGGGTCTCAAACATCTTTGCAGTTACTCCAGGATTGGTTTTCATTCCAGCTCCGATCAAGGAAACCCTGGCTATATCAGGATCAGCGTAGACATCCCTGGCTCCGATCTCTTTAGCCACCTCCATCGAAACCCTTACGGTCGCATCCATATCATCCTTGGGAACAGTAAAGGAGATGTCAGTGAGGCCTTCGCTGGACGTGTTTTGCACGATCATATCCACATTGACCCCTACGTCTGCAATCTCTCGAAAGATTCTTGCCGCTATACCAGGTCTGTCTGGTACTCCGATGATGGTGATTTTCACTTCGGATACATCATGACTGATCGCAGAGACTACTGCTTGTTCCATATCTTCGTTCTCCTCACGAACCCATGTTCCTGGTTCCCAGGTAAAGCTAGAACGCACGTGCAGGGGCACGTGATGATTCTTAGCAAACTCAACACTGCGAAGAGCAAGTACTCTTCCACCCGATGCGGCTAACTCCAACATTTCATCGAAAGATATTCCAGCTAGCTTGTGAGCATCTGGAACTACTCTGGGATCGGCACTAAATACTCCTGAAACATCTGTATAGATTTCACAAACATCGGCTCCAAGAGCCGCTGCCAGAGCCACCGCAGTTGTGTCAGAGCCACCGCGACCCAACGTGGTCACATCTTTAGTAGTGGAAACGCCTTGAAATCCGGCCACCACAGGTACCGAACCATTCTTTATCGCTTCCTGAATTCGATTTGGGCGAATTTCCAGGATCTTAGCCCGTGTGTGATCAGTATCAGTAATTATTCCTGCCTGGGATCCGGTGAATGAACTGGCTGGAATACCTAAATCACTAAGAGCCATACATATCAGAGCCATAGAAATTCGCTCACCAGCTGTTAGCAACATATCGAGTTCACGGCCTGGATGAGATTTTGACACATCCTGAGCCAACCGGATCAGATCGTCGGTAGTCTTACCCATTGCAGACACAACCACTACAATCTCGTTGCCGTGCCTCTTGGTGCGAGCGATATGATCAGCGACAGCCTGAATGCGGTCAACATCACCAACTGAGGTCCCGCCAAATTTCTGTACAATCAAAGCCACGTCTAAACGCTAATAGAAGAGCGAGCCAGATCTATTCATGCAAGGAAAACTTCCTACATAAGAAAGTAGTAATGCCAAGATAAAAGGCAATTGCTTAAACATCGACTAAGTTCTTGTTTCGTGCCTAGTGAAAAAAGACAAAGAATACGCGAAAATAGAGCTAAAAAGCTTCAAGCCCAAAATGCACAAAAGCGCAAGGGGGCAACCAGACGCAGAATAACCTTTATGGCAGTCGGTGCTGTGGTGGCAATAATTGCTATCTACTTCGCCTCTAGAGGAAGCTCTTCAAAAAGTGCTGCGCCGGCTAAATCAAGTGTGACAACCACTACCAAACCCAAAGCGATTGCACCGGTATGCCCCCCGGTGAATGGTTCAGCCAAGAGGGAGATAGCCTTCACCAAGGCGCCGCCGATGTGTATCAATACTTCGGCAAACTATACCGCTATTGTAAAAACCGACGTCGGAACTTTCGATATTGCGCTTAATGCCAAGGAAGCTCCCAAAACTGTAAACAACTTTGTCTTCCTTGCCCGCTATCACTTCTATAACGGAATCATTTTCCATCGGGTTATCCCTGGGTTCGTTGTCCAGGGTGGAGACCCAACCGGAACAGGAACAGGCGGGCCAGGTTATACGTTTGCTGATGAACTGCCAAAGGCTGGGGCATACAAGATTGGATCAGTGGCGATGGCTAACTCCGGACCCAATACGAACGGTAGCCAATTCTTTATCGTGGTAGGCCCCCAGGGCGAGCAGCTCCCACCTAAGTACTCGCTATTTGGGCAAGTTACCAAAGGAATGAGTGTGGTTCAGAAGATCGCAGCTGATGGCACTGCAAGTGGCACGCCATCTGTAGTGCACAAGATGATATCGGTGACCATTGAGGGTCCCTAACTAAGCGCACTCCTTAGCCTAAAGATCTCGCAAAAGACAGGAGAGAAAAATCATATGACAAGCACATTTCCAAATTTCGATGGTTCAAGCCCCAAAACACAAAGGTTTTCAGCTCCGCCGGAAATGGGGATTGACCCAAGCAAGCGCTACAGCGCCAAAATAGCCACCTCTAAAGGTGATATGGTCGTTGCTCTTGATCCAGTGCTTGCACCCAAGACTGTAAATAATTTTATATTTCTGGCACTTCACCATTATTACGATGGAATCTTTTTCCACAGAATCATTCCAGGTTTCGTCGTCCAGGGTGGAGACCCTGAAGGAAGTGGGCGCGGTGGACCCGGTTACCGATTTGAAGATGAACTTCCTCCGGCAGGCAAATACGAAATCGGCACTCTGGCAATGGCTAACGCCGGACCGGATACCAACGGCAGCCAGTTTTTTATCGTCTCCGGCAAGGACGGCACCATGCTTCCACCAGCATATTCCATATTTGGAAAAGTGGTCAAGGGCCTGGAGGTCCTATCGGCAATTGAATCCGTAGGATCAAGATCTGGTGCCCCAAATGAAAAAGTGACTATCAACTCGGTGGAAATCGCTGTTTCCGACGACTAGTACGTCGATTTCTGGATAAGTTTCCAGCAATACTCAGTCAACTGAAGAGCGTCGCCAGCTATATTGTTGTTCCTGTCACGCTCTTCAGTTGACTGAGTTCAAATTCTGTGCCTGCCCGACTTAGGTGAACGTGACCAGTCCCCATCTCTGTCCATTCGCCATCTGCCGACCGTATTAGTGCGGTTTTCTCATCTATCCCCGCCACTACCACCTCTGGTTCAGCCAAACTAACCACTCTTTGGCGCAAGTCATTTGAAACCGAGTTGTAATGTGGCAATATTGCCAGATTCTTTAGCAACCCCAGCCCGAGAGTCAATCCACCGCCTCTCATATCCACCATGGGGTCAGTGAGTACCATCGCCCCGGCTGACGAGCCCGCCAATACTGCCCCTTTGCGCAATGCCGAAATAATGGCTTGAAAACACTTTGACTCATCCAGCACCGAAAAAAGATGCATAGGTGAGCCACCGGAGAGATAAATGAATGATGAGTTTTCGATCTGGCGGGCGAAGATCTCGTCTTCCGACTCCTTTCGAGTCAGCACCATCACAGGATTGACCCGGGCTCCTAAAGCGCTAAACCACTGCTGGGAGTGCTGTACCGCTAGCTCCGGCCTTTCATATGCCGCAGCCGTTGGAAGCACACTTACTTCTTTGGATCCAGAGGCTTTCAAAAGATAAGAGTCGAAGTCACAGCCATCTGTCCATTCGGCACCACCAACAAGAGCAATGATTCCAGCAGACATCTCACACACCTTTTCCGTTCCTACTCAAGACTACCCATAAAATCGCTCTTCAGACGAGCGATACCAGAAAATCCAAACGGGATTAGAGGTCTCCCCAGCGGGAATCGAAAGTAGTCTAAATCTGTAACTACAAGCGGAGAGCTATCAAAGTAACCGGGAAGATTACGATCCAGATGACACCCACCAGCCACTTTGCGCCATATGGGAGTGGCAAGCCTTTGGGTTATTCCGTAGAATCCGCTGGCCAGGCCGTGTTCCATAAAAATATATTTACTCCCTGGTTTCAAAAACAGAGATATGGTTTGTAGACTTTGAGCCACATCGTCAACACTGCAGAGAACTAGCGTCGAAACCACATAGTCGAAGCTGTGCGGTTCCAGATCAGAGCCATAAAGGTCAGAAATTTGAGAATTCATTAATTCCACCGAACCTTGTGCTACGTTTCTCTCTAAAATCTCAAACATTGCCGGATCAGGTTCAGTCATTACCAGGTGAATGCCTTCCGGATAGTGGCGATAGTTCAGACCGGTCCCTGCACCCACTTCAAGGACATTTCCTGATACCGACGACAACAAGCGGCTACGAACCTCACTAAGCCCAAACCTCTCGATAAGAGGCATCACAGATGCATAGCGGGATGCAAAGGAAGAAGAATCTAAACGGAAAGTCATATCATCTCAAAGATAGGCTGGGGTCAACCGAATTACAACTGGCTATTTCGATCCCATGCAAAAATCTCAAGGTATTACCTCAGAAAACTCAAGTTGGGCTTTCAGATCACTAAAGGAGACAGGTCTTCCAAGCATAAAGCCCTGGGCATAGTCACAGCCGGCCATCCTGACACACTGCAGCTGCGCTTCGTTCTCCACGCCTTCTGCTACAACTTTCATTCCGATAGCGTGACCGAGCGAAACCATGGATTCAATTATCGACTTGTGCCTCTGATCGAGAGTCATCTGGATAAATTCTTTATCGATCTTGAGCGCTGACATCTGTGAAAACCTTAGCAGTGCACTCAAAGATGAGTAACCAATTCCATAATCATCAACTAAAAGCTCCACTCCCAAATCCCTGAGCTCAGATAACCTCATGAAAGTCTCTTCGCCAGGGTGCAGATTGATCCCTTCGGTAATTTCAAGACCCAAAAGGTTGCCTGAAAGTCCGGTTGTTAAGAGCACGTGATGAACTTCAGCCACAAAATTCTTGTCCTGAAGCTGAATGGCACTTACATTTACCCTCAGCGCAATCCTCCTATGATCTGATCCCAGAGATTTCACCTCTCTGCAAGCCTTCTCTAGAACCCAGCGACCCAGGCTACGAATTTGACCCGTCTGTTCCGCTAGCTTTATAAATGTGTCAGGACCAATCGATCCCCTGGTGGGATGGTCCCAACGGCAAAGTGCCTCCACCGCGACCACCTCCCCACTCACAAGTTCAATGATCGGCTGATACGCAACCCGAAGCTCTTCATTTGCTATCGCGTCATGGAGGTCGCTTGCCAGTTGAAATCGATCCTGGGATGCCTCACCCATAGCCTGGTGATAGATTTTGATTTCCCCGACCCCTGCCTGTTTGGCCTGGTACATTGCGGTATCAACTTCTCTGACCAGCTCCACTACCTCAGAGTCCGCAGTGGCAAACGTTATACCTATCGATGCATTAGCGAAGACAGAGCGCTCCTCCAGCTGAAACGGAACTTTGAATGAGCCCCTGATTCGATTAGACAGCTCAAGCGCCTCCATGGGGCTCTCCTGATTTTCACACAGAATCAAAAACTCATCCCCACCCAGACGGGCAACTGTATCACCTTCGTCAACCAGCTGCGTCAACCTTGAAGCTACTTCCTCCAGAAGTCTGTCTCCACTTTGGTGACCTAGAGAATCATTCAGTACTTTAAAATCATCCAGGTCCAAAAGTAAAAGAGAAGCCGAGTGCTCACTTCCTTTCAGAGTGTCAATGGTGTGCTGAATCCTGTCCAGCATCAGCGACCTATTGGGAAGTCCCGTCAGTGAGTCATGCAATGATTGGTGCCTTATCTCACGTTCAGTGCTAATCCTCTTTTGCGCCGAAGAAAGCACACTGGCAATGGACTCCAAAAAGGCCAGATCATCGGTTGTATATTGCCTCTTTGAAAGCGTATGAATACTTAGTGCCCCCCAAGGCTGATCATCTTGGAATATTGGTACTGCCATGCCGCTATTAAGTCCAAGCCCGCGAACTATGGTGGTGTCGACTCTTTTCTCTTCCGAGATGTCAGGAGTAATAATCGGCTGTCCAGATGCGATTGCATACCCAGCCTGTGATCCGGGACCTCCTGCCAGAACAGTTAAGTCCAATGATATCGAGTCAAACTTGGCAACAATATGGAGTTTATCAGTATTATCAATAGGTTGGGCTATTACTACCAGCTCGGCTTCAAGGTTGTTAGCTACCGCACTTACCGCATGTCTAAGCAGATCCAGCCACCTGACATGTATTGCCTCTTGAGCAAGTGCCGCCACCACTCGATGTTCCTGCACCCTCTGAGAGATTTGCATATTCAATGAAGCCCGGTTTCTGCGGTCCTGAACAATCCAAAGGATCTCGGTAGTCGGGAGTTGCCCGAGTGGAAAGGCGTAGGCAAAACAGGTAACAGGGAAAGCTTCACTCTCCCGGCCGGGATTGAGGTTCGTCTCACTTGTCCATTGGAAGTTTTGAGCTAAAGTTGGAAGAACCACCTGATCGAACGTCGCTTTACCATCAACCTCGAAAAAGTTATAGATCAAGGTGTTATCCAGTGATTGGCTCTCCAGCAGGCCCAGCATTGACCTGCCGGCCTGATTTACAAATAACAGACGGCCGTGTATATCAGTCACGCCCATCAAATGATGAGAGTGAGCCACCAAGCTCGAAAGCCACTCCCACTTCGGGACGCCTCCGTCCGAAAAGGACTCGGGAACTGAGAGATTCGTGGAGCTTGGGTCTCTCTGGTTCATGATCTCCCTTTTTTTCGATAAAAGGCAAATTGAATCTTAGAATCTAAACTTATGGATTTGGAATTGCCATTGATGGTTCTAACGACTCAATGCTGCTAACAAGAAGTATATAAATCGAAAACAACCTTTACCGTTAATTGAACTTAATCTATGTAATTCCCTGATATTTATGTATATCGTATCGGGATGGACTTCTACAAGATTGGAATCGTCGGTTCTGGAATCATGGGTTCCTCTATTGCGGAACTGATAGTTGAAGCCGGATACCAGACTATCCTGCGCTCACGGCAGCAGCAGAGCGGTGAGAAAATGCTTGATCTGATTAACAAATCTTTCGAAAGAAAAATCTCCAAAGGAATCAAAACCACAATTCAAGCAGAAGAGCAGCTATCCAATTTGCAAATAACCGAGAGTCTGGATGGGTTCTCTGACTGTGACCTGGTGATTGAATCGGTGGTTGAGGACCTGGAAATCAAAAAAACTTTATTTGGGCA
>JAKBSX010000656.1:0-2207 GCA_021844725.1 Actinomycetes bacterium
CTAAGTAATTTCAATACAAACATCAGGAGTGTCACTACTCTGCACAAAATGCTCAGCTTCAATCCCAAGCTCACTAAAGTCGCGTTCTACATCGCTGCCGTCAGTAACTACATCAGTCTCATCTGAATCCGCCCACTGTGGTTCTCCTGGGGCTATCAGCCGTGTTACCCCATTGTGGAGGATTTCATCTTCACTCCACCCGTCTCTCTCGTCTAAGAGGATTTCTCCAAAAGGCTCATTTTGTTCAAGGTCTGATACATCTATAAGATGATCGGGCACCATTTCACCCAGCTCAGAAGTCATAGCAACATTGGCAGTCTGTTCTTCACTGGTGTAATCGTGGTCTTCCGGCTCGGACTCCAGCTCTGCACTCGTCGTTGTAGGTCCTTCAACATTTACATCGCTTGAGTTGTCTACATCGCCTCGGTCTTCATGGTCATCGTATGGGCTGTAGCCGCCGAGTAAAGGCGATTTGTCTGTGTAGTCATTGCCGAGATCAGCAACACCTGGCGTAGCCTCTTCTACTAGAGGAGAAGATGTAAATGCTGAACCCTCGTTCCAATCCCCAAAGATCTTTGACGTGAGTTCCCTACTGGATGCTCCCTCATGCCAGTTCGGATCGTTTTCAGGGTCTTTTGGTGCAAAGCGGGAAACAGGTTCGACTACTGCATCTGTTTCGTGATGTTGCTCGATTCTCCCGCCTTCCATCGTTACGTGCGTACTGGTGCTAAAAGACCGTCTGGCATCTGGCGCTGAGGTAGCAAAGAATTCCCGCATCATGGCTAAATCTTCTGCTCCAACTCCCAGCCGCTGACCCAACGAGGCCGAGAAATTAGGTACGTTGGCCCGATTGAAGTCCCTGGTTCTTTCGTCCGAATCCATTTGGATGTTCATATCAATTACCCGTCTGGCAACCGATGGCTCTACACCTATTTCTTCGGCGAATCCTCTATAAAGTTCTATCGCCCCATCCGTCTCTTCAAGACCATATTGATGTAGCTGAGTAGCTCGACCTTTATCGCTGATAAGGAATCTGAGTACTAGTACTGCAATCACGATGATCAAAAGGCGGACAACGCTGTCGACTAAGGTTTGATAATTCCCCCCGGCAACACGGGCTCCCTCTGGTAAATACCCGACTACCCCGCTAACCAATATGGGGGTGACCAGAATTCCTATTATTGCCACCGCACCCACGACAATAAGGTTGCCGTACACCCGTATATATCTAGTCATGAGAAACGCCCTCTTCGTTTGTATTGAAATCACTCAGTGCCACAATTTGCTCAACGGCGGTACTGCTAAAACTTGGGAACAGACTCTGAAGCTGCTCCCTTAGTTCGTCGGGTGCGTTTGCTGGCTTTACCTCCAGGAACACGTCTAGGAAATCAAGCAGTGCACTTACTCGTTTGCCCGCCCCTCCCCGCTTGTCTATACCGCTGAGTTTGACGATGGCGTATTCGATAAGCTCCGTCCTGCTGCCATCAAGTTCGTCCTCGGCGCTGACCTCGGGAGTAACGAATATTTCCTCTCCGTCTGATTTATGAACCCTGAAATACTGGTCGCCATACTTGCGTACAGCCATTCGTACTCCATTCACCATGGTGGCAAAGAGCCAGCGTTCCAGTGTTTTTGCTTTATTGGGCTGATAAACGCATAGTCGTTGTAAAACTCCGGCGATGACGTCCTGCAGAACGTCATCAAACTCAACACCGTCGCTAACACCTATCGTGAATCGATATTTGACCTGCGAATAGATGGTGTTTGTAATCCAGCGTTGGAATAACTCGACATTACTTGCAGGCTCCCCTTGTTTCCACCTAGCAAGGGCTTCTACTGTTTCAAAAGCAGATAGCTGATTACGTTGAAACCGAGGGCTGACAGTCCACTCTGGCAGGTTGAGAATCCGTGCTTGAAATTCTGTGGGCGCAGCAGCATGCAACTGTTTTGCCTTTCTTACTACACCAACCGGTAGCTTGACTTGTAAGAATGCATAGAACTGCTTTGCGGCTCTTGACCGGCCCATCACATTTGTTCGTGAATCGATTCTCTCTACCCCAAAAGCCAACCACAGCAGGTTGTATAGGTTTTGCGGCACAGTTACTTTGGCGTTTGTCTCGATTGCCTCAAGCAACTCTTCAAGCACAAGACGCCTGAGACCTGAGAAGGAGGTTTTACTCAGCCCTATAAAGCAAAAACACTGGAAC
>JAKBSX010000656.1:2217-2736 GCA_021844725.1 Actinomycetes bacterium
AATAATACTGTGGCCGAAAATACGATGCTTCGCTATGACGCGCGCCCAGCGAGTGCGCAAGATTTGATAGATCCAATCGCAGCGTAGGATAATCAGTCATCGATCTCTTCAATCAACTTGAGAAACCTCGTGGTTGAGATATCTTCAATGATTTCATCCCTAACTATTTCGAGCACGGTAGCAACAAACTCCACTCTTTGCGCCAAAAGACCTGGTGTAGTCACAAGCAAGATATGTTTATCGATCCAAAACAACACCTGGGGTGATCGAATCAAATCTGAAAATATATGATCGCCCCGCCCTGATGCCAGTTGCTCTAAAAGTGTGGGAACTTCGGGAAGCATCCCCGCATCCCCGATCATCTTGAACCGTAAGAGCATCCCTGCGAAAAGTTGAACTACTACTGCGTGAAAGCGCAACCCAGTTGCAAAATCATCGATGGTGGGCCATATGCAGCCAAGGGTTTCAACTAGATTGTCACCCCCAGCGGGGAAAGCTGAGGTCAACATATCTATTAGA
>JAKBSX010000657.1 GCA_021844725.1 Actinomycetes bacterium
AGGTCGGGCATCAAGAGCATCGTAATATTCGACGCGATTGAATCAAATTCACCTCCTGGAACTATCGTCTTCGCCAATATTACGGAGACCAAATACGGATTCTTCGCAACGCACAACATTCCCCTAAGACTCTTCCCAGCAATATCGTCCAATTCGGAGCATGTGTATGTTTTAGGCATTCAAACAGAAAATTCTGAAATCGGTGAAAGTATAAGCAAGTCAGTGCGCGAATCAGCCGATCGGGTCGTAGACAAAATTGGCAAATTGATTGAGGAATCGTGAACTCGTCATGGCTATGCTTGATATCATCATGGGGCCGATTTTGGTTGTATTTGCTGACTTGATTAGCTACTTGGTAGTTGGAAGACTTGGCACTCGATGAAGGGTACAAAAGGTTCCAAAATAATAGACGGCCTCTTACCTGAAAAGATGAAACTCCGAGTCTTTCAAAGAAATTGGAGGCCGACAGATGTCTCAAAGATCAAGAGTGGTGAATTGCTATTCGAAGTGGAGAAGGGGACTTACAGCGGTTTTACAGACAATGGAGGAAAACCCACAGCCATGGACTCACTGCTCAAGAAACTCGGATTCAAGCCCGGCGATAAGCTCCACATAACTGGGCTGCACACAAATTGCTGCGATAAGCACACTGCCGCCGACGCTTTCTTCAGAGGCTTTGTTCCAGTAATGGTGTCCGACTGCGTTGCTGCATTTGACGATCCGGAAGGAAAGCTAGGAATGTCGCACGAAAGGGCCTTGAACTACGAGAGCTACTGGTACAGTGCAGAGGTAAAGACATCGTGGGAAATTAAGAAGGAACTAGACGAAAGCTCGTCCTGACCAAATACTCATTACTCACAGTCTCAAACGCTGCAACCGCATTTTTTCCATTGAAGTTTTCTGATCTGCGAGCTTCGACTCTGGAGGAAGACGGTCTGGTCCGCACTTCCAGTTGCGAGAGATTTGTGGTTATAACCACGTCTCCCAAACTCTCGTACTAGTTCTTCATGCCTGAGATATAGCGCCTTAAGTCGCCCTTTCCACCTCATCGTCTCTGGGTGTTTCGAATAACCTTCCTTGTGTTTTGTGAGGATAGACCAGATGGCGTGCAGCTCCCTATGTTCCCCGAGTAAGTGATTTCTGCACAACCTTTGAGGCGGTATATCCCAGATCCTCGTCTAGTATCCCCCCGGAAGTTCAAGCGGAGTACTGTTTGCGAAAGATCAGAGCGAGCAACAGAAGAACTACGAATGCGAAATCAGAAAGAGAATACAAGAAAGTCGTCGTCGAATACCCCCAATCGAAGATCAAGATATCTAGGTGCCTGACGAGGGTCTTTGCCGCAAACAGCCCGAAAGCAGCTGAAAGAAGTAGTAGTCCCCTTTGTCCTGTCCTCCTATATGCAGCGAGTGTCACAGCAAGGAGCCCGAGAGCGAAGAGTCCAACGCCGAGACTGAGAAGTTCAACAATCTCGTGGACAATTGATGTTTGTACTGCAACGGTCAGTACTCCAAGCACTCATTGATTTCCCCCGGTGTCTGAACTTGAGTCGAAGACGAGGAACAGATCAGCTAGGCGGCTAGCCCATTTTTGCCAGAGACTCGGATGAAAATTCTGCATGAATCTACCCAGTTCTTCCACTGGTTGGAGCACTCTGTAGGAAACCATCTTTCCTTTTTGTTCGCGCGACACAATTCCCAGTTCTATTAGACGCTTCATATGCCAACTTATAGTGGGTGGAGACAACCTAGTGAAACGCACAATTTCACTTTGGCTAGAACCTGGTCTCTGAATCAAGTAGAGGATGATTTCTCTCGGAGTTTCCTGAGAGAGCACACTCAGGATTACACTTTGTAACTCACCGAATGTTCCAGTCGTAAAAATGAACTTGTATAGTCCTCGTCGAAGGGTCTGGATCTTTCCCTGTTTCTCCAAACCGTAAAGATGGTATTGGAGGTCGCCCATTGCGATCTGCAGATCTCTACTTATTTCGCGTACATGAGTTCCCGGATGCGTTGAAATGTACTCGAAAATTCTGCTCTTTGTCTCCTGGTTTTCTCCAAAATTACTGCTTTCCAAATTGTGCATCTTCTGTTAATTGTATCTCAAATCTCGGGGACTTACCGCGTATAGGTTGGCAGGCCGGATAATATAAGTTGTCAGATGGTAGCACGAGGACGATTTCTTAAACCTCGCGGGCCTCTCTTCCGAGGTCTACGCGTGTTAAACTGGGATGCTGATTACGCACAAGCCTTTGATCCGTTTCATCCTACCAACGTGTCTATCTGTTTGAGTATCTTGTTCTCAATTTCGACGTTCCAGAGCATTTCGGGGACGTCCACCAAAAGAAAGATCTCGGATAGTAGAAGAGCTTCCACGGCAGCGATCCCAATGTTCTTGAACCATTTCCCCACACCGATGCGTAAGGTAAAATCGTTAGGAGCTCCGGTAATCATTACGTTAAAAGCTCTATCAGCAGTTATTACGTCTCGTAGAAACCCTGCCTTTTGTGCTTGTATCAGGTAACCCTGCGAACTTGGGATGGACGACTGAACCTTGAATCCTTGACCCGAGAAGTACTCTTGAATTTTTAAATTCAACGCATTGAGATCTGTATTCTTTCCAGTGTATTGCTTGACCTTCTCTCCTACCATGCAGCTCGCACAAGTTCATTTATGCAAGTTCATTTAACATGATTGTGGTTCAAAGATCAAAGTTGTCAGATGGTAGCA
>JAKBSX010000658.1 GCA_021844725.1 Actinomycetes bacterium
TAGAGTTATTCCTCCTTTCTGGCGTATTTTGTGTTGCGCAAGAGGAGTATGTCAGTCATGCTCGACATTCATAAAAGTTGCCTAGTAAACATCAGGCACAATAACTTGCGTAAGATTTGGGACAAATATGGACGGGGTCATTACTCCGATTTGGATTCTTGGGCTAAGGCAGCAATGTGCCTATTCTCTACCCTCTGCATGGTCACCATTGTTATGGAAACATGCAACTTGATTAGTGCTTTCTGACTTTGTTCATAAAACCTTGACGCGATTTAGTAGTTAAAACATCCGGGTTCAATGCAGAGATCTTCCTAAGTTAGTTATCCAACTAGATAGGAATCTAAGTGAGGTGTTCGCGTGCAAGACAGTAATCTTCGCACTCTTATTGCAAAAGCAATAAGGTCATATTGACTTCACTCTGTCAAAATTCATTATTCATAAGGAAATCAAGAGTGATTGACATGAAAATTCTTTGGTTCAGCCATAGATGTATGCTCAACCCGGATGGTGGCGGAGCAGAGCGTGTGTCACATGAAATCGGAAGAAGGCTCGTTGCAAGAGGACATGAAGTCCACTTAGTCACAGGTGGCTCAATTGGTCTCAAGAAGTATGAAGTTATAGACGGTATACAAGTGCATCGATACGGCCGGAGACTAATGCCCCATTTCGCCCATATGGCGCAGTTGAGGAAAAATGGAGATGCCGACATTATTATTGACGACCTTGCTCATGCAGCGCCTTGGTTTTCTCCATGGCTTTCCAAGACACCAGGTATCGCGTTTTTCTACCATCTTCACTCAAGAACTCTCAATGGCCAGACTTCATCCTACTTTGCCTCTTTGCTCTCATTTCTAGAAAGGAATTATCCATTCATCTATAGAGATTGGCCGTTTGTGACTTTTTCCCTTAGCTCCGAAAGTGACTTGAAATCAATTGGAATAGATCCGGATAGAATATTCAATATTCCTCTCGGCGTAGACACGAACTTGTTCCATCCTAGCACCAAAAGCAAGAAACCCAGTGTAGTCTATTTCGGTGGAATGCGCCCATACAAAAGACCTGAACACGTATTGATCGCTTTTTCACGACTTCTTGAGATGGGGTATGATGCCAGTCTGACTATGATAGGCGATGGAAGTTCTAGACCTTTTCTGGAGGCGTTATCCACTAAACTTGGAATAAGAGATACTGTATCCTTTACTGGTAAAATCAGTGATACTGACCTGAGTTCTATCGTATCCCAAGCTTGGGTGAACGTGTATTGTTCGTTAGCTGAAGGTTGGGGACTGTCCATAATTGAGGCTGCCGCATCGGCTACGCCCACAGTCGCTTATAGAGCGCCTGGTGTAAGGGAAACTATAGATGATGGAAATACAGGGTATCTTGTTTCTCAGGGGAATACCGAAGAGATGGCTCTAGCAATAGCCAAAGTATTTGAATTGCAGCAAACACTTTCTCGAACTTGCAAAGACTACGCACAAAGGTTTTCCTGGGAGACCACTACCGATCTGTGGGAATCTATGCTCTATAATACTGTTTCTATACGCCATATATGAAAGAAGGCACAGGAATTTGACTAAGTAATACTACGCTGCAAACATTGGCTTGCACCGTTCATTATCCAATGTTCACGCTATCTTGGGTGAGTAATATAACTTTCAAGCACTCAGTGGATAGGTGGGAATTTTCTTCGTCTGGTTTTTCCTCTTGATGCACAAGATTTTGAAAATAAGAATCTGAGCGTTTACCTACTGATCGCCATTAATGTAGCCCAAAATATACGGGGGCGCCCTTAGTATCATTGAAGGAACCGACAAGAGTCGCGAGAAAATCGGCAATCCATTCCGAGTCCTACCATGCATAGTCGTCATTGTTGAGTACGCAGTGTTCTTGAGAGCTTTTTGACCTCTGCCGTATTTGAAATATTTCTTCCATAGCTCAACAATACTCTCCTCCGGAGTGTGTTGGATTTCTGCACTTCGTATAAATTCGACATTTCTTGAAAGTTGGAAGACCTCAAAATAGATTATTTCTTGGTCTAGTGTCCAAACTCTAGATATCATTTTATCCCCTAAGTTTTTAATAATATTCGCTCTAGCTAATTTTAGCAAATTGCTCTTGTACACTCTCGGCAATATGCTTCTCAAAGTATATGGATTCAGATTATTAGTTGGAACTTTGCTCATCCCCTTTCTTTCAAGGTTATATATCTTGGGAATAAGCCCACTTCCAACTTCGTTTTCACCAATGATCAACATATCTGCTCTTGACTTCGATATCAACTCCAATAGTGTCGAGGAAACAACCCTGCTATCTGATAATAAAAAGATGTAGTCTCCTTCACAAACATCAATCATCCTGAGCCATGATTCGAGTATGTTTGTCTTTTTGTTTATTTCAGTTGCTCGAAATTTGTGAGCCACACGACTTATGTCTTCTGATTCGATTGCATTATTGACAACCAACTCAAATTCCCGATATTCGCTTTTGTACAGAGAATCGATGCACCTCTCCAAGTTAGTTGGAGAGATTGAAGAAATAGCCACTGATATCATACGATTCGCAGCCCGCTCTCTCTGCAGGGATATTGACTCATGTTCATAATCTTATCCTTTGAACCAATAACGGACAGGCATGCAACAGGTCCGCCATAGCATTGATCATAGACGAGAAATAAGACATAAGTTTTAAGCTTCAAGGTTATGGTGCCCTTTACATGGTTGTATGTA
>JAKBSX010000659.1 GCA_021844725.1 Actinomycetes bacterium
GTCCAGGAAAAGGCACAGATTCTGGTTAGGGCTCCTTCAAGTTCCCTAATATTGTCCTTAACACTTTCGGCGATGAATTCGAGTACCTCAGGTGGAACGCTATAACTATTTTCGTCAGCTTTTTTCTTCAATATTGCAAGACGAGTCTCAATCTCAGGTGGTTGAACATCAGTTATAAGTCCAGAAAGAAACCGGCTCCTAAGTCGGTCTTCCAAAGTGGCAATGGCTTTTGGAGGACGGTCTGAGGTAAGGACAATTTGTTTTGATGCCCCATACAAGGAGTTGAATGTGTGGAAAAACTCTTCTTGTAAAGATTCACGGTTTTCAATAAATTGGACATCATCGACTAAAAGTACGTCACATTCCCGGTAGCGCTTTTTAAATGACTGGGTTGAGTTGGTCCTGATTGCATCCACAAATTCATTAAGAAACGTCTCGGTGGATACATACCTGATATGACGATCGGGGTAGTTCTCTCTAACGTAATGCCCGATGGCATGAAGAAGATGGGTCTTTCCAAGGCCAGCTGCTCCATGAATGAAAAGTGGATTGTATGACTTGGAAGGGGTTTCAGCTACAGATAGAGCTGCCGCATGAGCAAATCTATTTGAAGCCCCTATAACAAATGAGTCGAATGAATATCTGGGATCCAGATTTGCATGCTGGTGGGATCTTTTTTTGTTATTTGAATTGATATCCCGGAAATCGCTTTCGAACAAAGAGTTCGAGGACACCTTCTTTTTAGACCTCGCCGGATTCTCATAAGATTTATTTTCAGATAATTGTTGATCGCTCTGGATTATATCGACGAAAATTTCAGCTTGGGTCCGTGGCACTGCCGAGATCGACACAGTAAAAGGCTCATCACTTATCGATTTAAGAGATTGTAATATCAGATCCATAAATCGATTCTGAACCCGTTCTTTCACCAACTGACTAGGAGCGTTAAGTACCAGGGTGTTCCCCTGTAACTCAACTGGTTCGATTGATTCAAACCAAGCTTTCCAGGTGGAGTCTGGAACCTGTTCCTTTATAGATTCAGCACAGGTTATCCACAACCGAGAGGCATCATTCATAGACAATACTCCGTGCTAACTTTGAGTTTTCCACAGACTTTTCCATAACTGTGCAAAAGTTTTTCCACTACTGATGTTCTATAAAAAATGAATAACAACAAAGAAATTTCAACCCGCCAATTGCTCTCTCAAGAATTTACTTGGACTTGCATTGAGCAACCCCAAAACTTAATCTTCCCCCTCAAAACATCATTTAAGCTGGACTTAAAGTAACTTATCCACAGCTGAGAACTCTATCATAGACGGGTTTTTATTGGAATTGTTAAAATAACAAATTTCTCGAGTTAATTTTATTTATGCAGAATTATGAATTTGTAATCAACATTATTTGGGTAATATGTCTAAGTATTCGTTGCGTCAGTTTGGCGAAATAAGTTTGAGCCCAGGAGCTGAAATAGTATGCTTTAACGGGCTAGTTTCCGACTAGAATTTGATGACTTGTAACGTAGATTCAGTAGGGCCCAAATTATCACACCCTAGGGCGTACTGAAAACGATGAGCGGAGCGTAAATGAAGCGAACCTTCCAACCAAATAACAGAAGACGGGCCAGAAAACATGGCTTTCGGCACCGTATGTCGACTCGAGCCGGTCGGGCGATACTAAAAGCCCGTCGTCTTAAGGGACGTACAAAGCTTTCTGCGTAAGGTATTAGTTGCCAGGATCTTGCGGACTTGCGTCACTCAGTTCCAAAACTTCTTTTCAAAAGCTTTCCAAATTCGGTAAGCGAGTCAATTCGCAAGATATGACACTTATTTATAGGTTAGATAACTATAACGAGGCCGTAAATGTGGCTTTCGCGATAGGAAAGAAAGTTGGCAAGGCGGTAACTCGCAATAAGGTTAGACGGAGATTGAGGTCGATATTTCGGGAGTTTTCTCCAAATCTTCCTTATGGCGATTACCTTTTGATAGTCAGGCCAGCAGTAGTTGAAAAGAGTTTTAATGAATTACGGAGCGAATTGGAAATGATCTTACCGTTGCTTAAGCAATGTGAAGATACCAAAGTCAGGTTGAAGAAATGAGTTTAGCTTCAACTTTGGCGATTCGCGCGGTTCGGATGTATCAGTTGTCCAGGCAAGGGAAACCATCGCCCTGTAGGTACTTCCCAACTTGTTCTGAATATTCTGTTGAGTCATATACAAAGCATGGTTTTTTAAAAGGAACCTATCTTTCGGCAAAGAGAATTGGAAGATGCAATCCTCTGGGAAGTTCGGGGGTAGACCCAGTACCTGATGTCTTTAGTCTAAGGAAGTCTAGATGAGTTTTCTCGGTCAGATATTTAACCCAGTATTCCAGATTATTGCTGGATTATTGGCTTTTTACTATGGCCTGGTTCACAACTACGCAGTGGCAATTGCGCTACTGACGATCACGGTAATGATATTTTTAGCTCCTCTTACTGTGAAGAGCACCAGGTCTATGCTGGAGATGCAGCGAATCCAGCCAGAGATTAAGCGTATTCAGGCAAAGTATAAGAATGATAAAGTAGCCCAACAGGAGGCCATTCAGCAGGTTTTCAAGGAGAATAAAGTCTCTCCCGCTGGTGGATGTCTACCGATGTTGGCGCAGTTTCCGCTGCTTTATGTGATGTACTCGGTGATAAGGGGACTTAGCAACACAGTAGGTCCCCACCATTTCCCATCGCCTAAAT
>JAKBSX010000660.1 GCA_021844725.1 Actinomycetes bacterium
GAGACGAATCCTTTTGCCCGTGCTTCCTAAGTTGAAACTATATTCAATAAGCTATTTTCAAGATGGTTTGATACCTGGAGCTCAGTCAATTTCGCGACGTTATGCGAAGAATTACTTACAGGTGCCTCTAACCAATATGGAGAATATGCGGTATGTGAAAGAAAGAAAAATTCTCAAAGATCGCAACTTACACTTCCTCGGATCAGATTATTCTCTTGCTTCTGAGTCACAAAATTCAATTATCACAGCTCATGAGTTCTATTACACATTTGGTGACATATTGCTATCAAATGATGGCATCACTATCTTGAAAGAGTTATTCTACAACTATGGTGAGTTCAAATTGGGAAGACAATTGCGCGCTGTAAAATATGTTGTTACCCCCTCCCATTATGCTGCAAATCAAATAAGGGAACGATTTGGTATTACACCTACTGTCATACATGAGACAGTGGATAGAAATTTGTTTCACCCAAGACGCCGGAACGAAGCCCGTAAATCTCTGTGCCTACCAATGGACAAGATTCTCCTTTTGAATGTTTCAGGTGCGGGTGCCAACAAGAATCTGCATACTTTGTCGAGGATTCTTGATAGATTGCCAAATGATTTTGCACTTTTGAAGATCAATCATGCTGTTAAGGGTAGGCACATAATTAATCTCGGGAAGATAAAGGATAGTGACTATCCACTTTACTTTTCGGCTGCCGATATGTACCTGAATACGTCTATCAATGAAGGTTTCTGTCTACCCTTGCTTGAATCACTTTCTTGTGGTCTTCCTGTCATTTCCAATTGTCGTGCAACAGCCGAAGAGATCATTGGTCAATCTGGCTTGTATGTCAACAATCCAATAGACCCAGACGAATATGTAGAACGCATCACATCAAGCGTAGATCGTTCATTACTTGAAGAACTGAGTGCAAAGGCACTCACTCGAAGTAATTTGTTCTCGGATCGGAACGCCAGATTGAGCTATCTCAATCTGTATGAAAGAGCGTTCACTTAGGAACTGATCTATAATAATTTGTATATATTCGCATAATATTATACTACATGGGATACCCTCCAATATATCGAATGCGATTCATTCATCCCCCATGGTAGCACTGAATAAAGTGCAGAAGAGACGTGTTGCGGGAGCTATAAACCTTCAGCTAGGTCATGGAAACATGAAACGGATAATTTTCAACCCCGGTGTAAGAATTTGTCACTTTCGCCCCATTGCAGCAATAGGCGTTTTTGGCAAGAATTGAAACGGCTTCTCCAGCCTCTTCCAGTAGTAGAATAGGTAGGTGCCCATTCCATGGCGCCTGCATATCTCCGTCACATTGGGGCTATGCCGCATTCCCTCGTTGATTACGTCGAGCTTCTCCTGGGATGAGAATGAAAGCTTAGTTGTCATTCAGTCACCCCCTAGGCAATGTTGTTCCTACTGCTTGATCCTTTCCATTTCCCTGTCGATTCCCTTACAGAGTCTCCAAATGAGAGATGTACGGATCTACTATGTTAAGCCACGGGGTGCGGGACAAATTTAGTAGATTTTTCTCAGGCGGAAATGACAAAATTAAGATGAAGTTTCCACGAGATTATGGCATCGGCGGCTAACTATAAGCACGCAGTCTTTGCGAGGCTGTAAACGGAATAGCTTGTGATTGAAATGAACTTGCCACAAAAGATTACTTTGGTAGTTCATATCGGCCAGAATATCGCAGAGGGCCGTGGTTTACCGAAGTTTGTAATGAATTTGTTTAGGTTCATGCCGAGAGATAGATTTGATCTTATACTTGTGCAAAGCGAATGGTGCGATTACAAACGGACGTCGGACAATGATCCATTCTACACATTTGATGATAGGGACACCGTGTTGACATATCGCGACCGAAGCACTAAAGTGAATTTCATGATGAAGAATAAACACTTGTCTGCTTTAATGTACATTGTAGTTAAGCCAATATTGATAAGAATAGATGCGACGCTGCTCCCCAGCGGGATTAAGTCACAGATAAGGAAGGCAGATGTTGTATACCTTACGTCTAACTATTATGCTCCTTATGGAAAATACTGCAAGACCATCGTCGGAAGCTGCCATACTTTTTTTGTTAGCAGAGGGCTACTAGAGAAGCTTCATGGTGCACTTGTGAAAATCGGACTCATTTATCGTTTCCCAGTTGTACATGCCTTCCCGGGATTCGAGAAATACTTCAATAAGAAGAAGTCCTTGGTTGTGTCATTACCTCCCCCATTTGATGCTTCGAGATATCGACCTCAAGTCACAGAACGGGACGGGAAAATCCGTGTTCTGTTCGTTTCTAGCTTAGACCGCGGGAAAGGAACAGACATAGTGATCGAAGTTTCCAAACTACTTGATCATGGATCGTATGAGATGCATATTGTGGGCCGTGGCCCCATGGAGGCAGAAGTTCGAAGGGCTGTCAACAGCAGCTTGATCTACCATGGTGCATTGGACGAAGCAGAACTTTCGAAGCTGTACTCTCTTTGTGACATATTCTTGTACCCGACAAAAGGCGAAACGTATGGAATTGTGGTAATAGAGGCATTATCTAGCGGTCTATTGGTAGTAGCATCTGATGCGCTGAAAGGCACCTGTAAGTAATTCTTCGCATAACGTCGCGAAATTGACTGAGCTCCAGGTATCAAACCATCTTGAAAATAGCTTATTGAATATAGTTTCAACTTAGGAAGCACGGGCAAAAGGATTCGTCTC
>JAKBSX010000027.1 GCA_021844725.1 Actinomycetes bacterium
AGCACGAAGCACACGCTTTCCGACACTGAGCTGGAGAAGGGAAGGAGGAGGCTCGACTGGCTTCACTCGATGATTGGAAAAGAACTGGACATCGGCGGCGGTGCAAAAAGGCGTGAATTCCACAGGGTGCTGCGCTCAATAGACGGCGACCTCATGGAAAGGAGGGACGAGCTGCTGGCACCCAATGTGATAGTGCAATCGGAGTGCGGACGGGTCATCAGGCCGCTGCCCAGGACAATATCGTCCGCTGAAACAGAGTTCAGGCGGCTGCGCAGGCACAGCAGGAGGATTACGGGCAACGCGCAAGTCGACAACCAGGTTCAGAACGACGGACCCGGCATGCTGCTCCTCGACAATCTGAAGAACGGAGTCTATGTCAGGGAGGTGTACGGTTCCATCTCAAACCTGCCGAAACGTTTCTCAACTGTTTCGCAGAAGTCGCTGGAGGATGCAAAAAAGATTCTGCAGTGTTCAGGCACAAATGAATAGAAACAACCGTCGTTTGCCGCAATAGAGGAAACGAGGTCAAAAATCAAGTAACACGGATATATTACTCAAAATCGACTGAGTTAGAGTTTAAATGTGCTTGTGACCAGGCCGAAACAGGTCTGACATACCAGACAGATATGGCAGCGATCTATGACCGCAACAGAATGTAGCGCGATTCACTGTTCATGCTAAATAAAAGGGAAGGGTTTTGGGGGATGGGTTCAGAACGTGTAGACCTCATCCAACACAATCGTGCCGAAGTATAGCGGGGCGGGTGGGTTGTTACTAATGGCTTCGAGTATGTGCTGGTAACCTGAAACAGGCTGGATCCCACCTTTATGGCTTTTAGATATTATGAACGTGTACGATTTCAGTGTGATGCCCTGGATGTTCGTCACTGAAGTCAGCTGCGCCCCTGACAGGCTTAACAATACTATGCCGCCTGAAAATTCGTCATTGGTTGTGTAGACACTGTTGATAAGCTGTGTTTCGGTACGCACAGTTCCCTGTTGTGATATATTTGTGTAGATGTGTGTTATGTCAAACGACACGGACATGTTTTCAAGGTACTGTGTAAAGTTGCCATACATCGGAAATGTTCCGTTTGTTGTCGATGAAATTGCCACGGCAAACCCTGACTGCATTTCAATGGGCAGATATGTTGTTTTGAGATCTGTCTGTGTTAAGATATTCCCATTTGCGGAATATGTCGTTCTCATCATCGACTGCGTCCATTCATAACCCGTTAAATTGGTCCATACGGGTGTTATATTATACTGGTCCATTACAGATAATTCCGATGTGCGCTTTGAAACGACGATGTTGCCACCTACTGTTCTTATCAGTGATGAGTAGGAATAGCTACCCGACACACTTTCGTACATAAATGCAGATGTGTTTGTTGTTGTGGCGTCACTGGCGCCAGCACTCACACCTAGACCAGTGAAATCGGTGACTATTTTCGGACTGTGCATCTTAAAATTATAGCCGATCGGTTTCGCGCTGGTAACATTATTGGATGTATAAAGCATGAGCGACACATCAAACAGCCAGTGACTGCCAAGCGGACTCGTATCCATCATTCTGAATGTCATGTTATGCTCGTTTTCAAGTATCCCGAGTGCTGCAGTGAGATTGATGTTGAACGGTTTCTGATTGAGCGTGAATGGCGCTGTAAGTGGTCTCCATGCAAACAGGTCAATGCCGCCAGTGTGAATCTGATGGGACGGGAGCCAGTTGACAATCGGATATGTACCGCTCCATATTTCCAGCGCCCTGTAAGGCGGCTGATTGGAATACCAGAACTCATCAACACCATGCACACTGTAGTAAATCTGCATCACAGCTGCACGTGTATTGCCCGGAACGGTCACATTCACCGTGGTTTTAACATTCTTAACACTAGGCACATTGCTAAAGCCATGCAAAAGCAATACGGGTTCTATCTTGTTTGCGATGCCCACTGGTGCCTTACCTGGATAAAGCGATATCGTCAGATTGCTTATATAGACGCCCTGCACCGCGAAATCGGGTGGCTTAAACATCACCCGTGTGCTTCCATTGAAGAGCGATTCGTATTGCGTCAAATTCTTTGTTATGTTTGAATGGCCTATCTCGACGCAAGTGCCCCAGTAAACGGTGACATTGTCTATAGCGATCACCGCATTCGTATCAAAGTCACGACCCACCGATGTGCCGAAATAATTCATTATGATGGTTTCATAGTGCATGTCCGGCACTTGTATGTTGGTAACAATTGTTCCAGGATTAGGCTTATTCCCCTTGCTTGTGACGTAATTGTGTGCAATTGTATAGACAATAGGTTTTACATTGGTAGGTATTTTAACCGGTGGACTAGCTGTAGGTGATGTATTTTGCTCAAGTGTGCTTGGGTCGATATAAGTCGTCGATAAGGGTGATGCTTCCCCCTGCTTTTTTAAGTCATATATTGGTCTTGCTGTGTGCTGCCCACCGAAATAGACCCCGGCGGGTAAAACGAACAGCACTGCAATTGCAAAAACTGTATATTTCAAAATCCAGTTTTTCATTTTTTTCACTCCCCAAATTTTTTGGTGGCTTATTCTATTATTCTATTATTCTATTTATCCGTAACTACAGTAGTCCCGCACATTGGGTGCCGCAACGGGCCGGAGCATGATGAAGCCCGTGACTTCGCAGATTTCAGAACATGCTTCAGCATGAGCAATGTGAAGCATGGGCTGAACGGTTGCGTCGTGCAACGGAGTTCAGCCGTCTGATTCCTGCATTATGCGGTCATGGACCGTTTCATGTATCATTGTGAATGGCATATCAGGAAGAGCTGTATGCCGTGAATACCTCCTTCTTCAGCTCTTCGGCGAATTCGTATGCCCTCATTCCACTCATGCCCTTCTCTGTCTGCACCGCCTTCAGCAGCGTCCATATGTTCCTGAGTATGACGGAGAGGAGGAGATAGAAGATGCGGATGGCATCGCTGTGCGATGTTGTCATGCCTGTGAATTCGTGACCGTCTATCCTGTAGCCCGTCTTGATATCACAGCGTGCTTTGTGGTAACGGCATGTATGGAAAATCGTATTCACGCTATTGAATAAAGATGGAAACTGACCATTTCTTTTTTTACCATAAAGATGTAATGGGTAAAAATGAATATTCATATATACGTCCTGTAAGATGTATCTTACGTATCAAAACCATGACTATAGAGTTTACAAGACTTTCAGAAAAAGGACAAATCGTGATTCCAAACGAAATAAGGAAGAGGATGAAATTAAAAGAGGGTACCCGTTTCCTCATTGTAGAAATGGGAGATTCGCTAATATTGAGACGAATTGAAATTTCTGAAGAAAAGCTGAGATTGAAACGTCTTCTGCAGGGTTTCCGGTCCAAGGCCAGCGAAACAGGGTTTGACGAAAGGGAAATCAGGAAACTCATAGAATCTTCAAGAAAGGCCTCTGAATGAGAATTGTTCTGGATACGAACGTCCTCGTCTCTGCTTTTATATCAAAGGATGGAAATCCCGCAGCGCTCCTCGATGTTGCTCTCACTCTTCCTGAAATAGAAGCAGTCCTGTCTGAAGAAATCCTTGAAGAATTTGGGGATGTCCTCTCAAGACGAAAAGTCAGGGAGAGATTCCATTACTCCCAGGAAGATGTTTCCGAGTTTGTTCGCATCATCAGAAATGCGGTTTCAATAGTCAAACCAACTTCGAATATTAAACTGGTTGAGGAAGATCCGGATGATGATGTCATAATCAACACCGCGTTTGATGGGAAGGCCGATTACATAGTCTCAGGAGACAATCACCTCAAGGAGATGAAGGAGTTCAGTGGTATTGTAATCCTCAGCCCCAAAATGATGCTGGATACCATTGTCAAAAGGTTTGGAGACATAATTTTCCGAGTGTAGAATCCTGAGCCATGGTGGGGGAGATGGTAACTTGCATGCGGGGCCAGTACGGGGAAGAAGACGCTATAACCTCTTTGTCTAGATTGCATTCTCAATGGGGTGCAACGTAAAGGTAGTTGAGATTTAAAGAAAAAGTTGCAGCCTTAGGCACAATCACCAGCGGAAAGGTGAGTCTAGACACTTCCATAATACAGGCATGGTTCAGAGACTGCTAATCGGCAAACAATCCAGAACACAAATACAGGAAGCGCAGAAAGCCCAGACATAGGGACAGGAGTGCGTCATGGATATGGGATCACATATGTACATGTTCGGTTTCGAGGTGCGTGTGCTCATAGACTGCCTGACAGGACTGCCAATTGCACTGAAAGTGACAAAGGGAGAATTCGGTGAATTCAGGACAGTCAGGTATTTTGTCGATTCAGCTGTAAGACTCTCACTCCGTGATCGCATGACATATGGGCGTTAGACTGTTTTTGACTGATTATTAAATAAAATAGATTATAAGGCAATATTATTCCAAAGAGCCATAGAAACTGGAAGCAGCTGGCATTAACGGTACGTAAACAAAATTCTCGTATTCGCTCGGTGGAAGCACATACTAATGGTGAAGCCTCATAATCATACACTAGATAGTTATGCCCGATCTAAGGTTTCTCTGAGCGATTTTCCGCCGGAATCGTACAGGGAAAGGATAACGCGGCAAATTTACCTGTTTAAGGAAGGCTGTGTAACAATATTATCTGCCCAAGTAAGTAGATCATAGAAGAGCGTACAACAGAATCTATTAACTTTATAGTATGAGAAATGCATGCGGAATTCTCCGGCATCGAATAAAGAATCTGAATTTAATCCGTGGGAATCTGTGTATGGAAATGAAACCATTGCTTAAGCTAGGACCACAAGATGCGAAGAAGCAGCTTCTCAGAGAAAGTTCCTACTTCAATTCAGACCTCCCAAGCTATTTGAGTTTCGAGCCTATTCTCGATAATGTTGAAGAACTCCTCAGTAGAATCCAATTAGACAAAGTAAAACGCCGCGATTTATCAAACTTTGAGGGTGTTAACTATCAGTTTACGGCGAATAAGGACGGAAGATTTGAGTGGCGACCACTAGAAATGATTCATCCAGCCATCTATGTTTCTTTGGTCGATCTCATCTGCGAAGATGGCAATTGGAATCTCATGGTAAGTCGATTTAAAGACTTCGCTAGTGGAAATATCGTATGTTCCAGTCTTCCAATGATTTCTACCGGGCACGAATCTAATAGGGCAGTCCAAGTTCATAACTGGTGGGAGCTTTTTGAACAGCAGTCGATCCAAAAATCATTAGAATTCAGCCACGTCATAAACACTGATATAACGAACTGTTATAGCTCGTTATACACACATACCATTTCATGGGCCATACATGGGAAGGAAAAGGCAAAGCACAATAAGTGTAAAAAAAACCTTTTGGGGAATCGCATTGATTCGCTAATCCGCTCGGGACGGCATGGTCAAACCAACGGCATTGCGCAAGGATCCCTTTTGATGGATCTAGTGGCTGAACTAGTCCTCGGATATGTGGATCTTGAGATAACAAGAGGAATTAAAAAGTGTAGGAATCTTAATGACATCCATGTCATCAGATATCGTGATGACTATCGGATTTTTGCAAACAGCGACAGAAATGCAGAAAATGTCCTAAAGATCATTAGTGACAGCCTGCGTACCGTTGGAATGACTTTGGGCCATGGAAAGACTGCTCTCCATAACAATGTGATCGAAGGCGCGATAAAACCAGACAAATTGGCAGCATTAGAGCTTCAAGACTTAGGCCATTCACAAGCAAGAACATTTCAGAAGAAACTTTTATTGATACATGCGTTCGGTCGTCGCTATCCTAATAGTGGGGCTTTACGGCGACTTGTAGATGAATTAATGAGAGATGTTCGCAAACAACGCAAATTACCATTGGATATCGAAGTTCAGATAGCGATTGCCACTGACATAGGATTTGTATCACCCCATGCATTTCCCGCTGTCGCTGGGATACTGAGCAATCTGATCGCACTGGTCCCGCGTGAGAGACGGAAGTCATTATGCAAGACGGTCATTTCTAAGATGAGACGCTTGCCGCATAATGGTTACCAGGAAATATGGCTCCAACGCGTTACTGAACCTATTTCTAAAAATCTACTATCGGATAGTGACGAACCAATCTGCAAGATTGTGAATGGCAAAAAAGCTCCACTTTGGAATAATGAATGGATTACTGATGATGGTTTATTAGAGGCCGTTGATACTTCAAAGATAGTCATTAGCGAACCATGCAAAGCAAAAATTAGAATGGACCCATCCGAAGTACAGTTATTCGAAGGATGGACCTATTAGCGATATTTCCCATCAATGAATGGTTGATTGGCCCGCAAGAAAAACGCGGGCTTTAGAAAAATCGCGTAGAATGAACCCTGAATGCGACATGTGAAAGCAAATAAGACGTGACGCTCTTGTTGATGGATCATAGAGTTTTCTTGCGCAGCAAGGTTAGTACAATTATCTCGTTGAAAACAGCAGTGAAATCTGACGAATCGGTCACTTTCCGAAGCGTTGGTGACTCGATCCTCTGCAGATTCTTGCCGCTGTTTATTATGAGTCCTGTCTGACCTACTCAGGATGGGTGCACAATACGCGTGGACATGTGCTTGTGGTCTCGGCATCATCGGACCGCCGACACTCTTTTCGCACGTCTTCGGGACTCGCTTTACGTCCAAGAAGGACAAAAGAGTCACAAGAATATTATTTAAGAGTTAATATTCTTTAAAAAATGCGATGATGCCTGAGTTTCATCAAGCCATTCGCTAACCCATTGGCGTTCTGATATCTTCCAAGAGCCATAGGCAGGAAGCTATAGCCATCCGAATGCCGTATGCTGTGTCCTTCTTTGAAGGCGAGCCACCGGGATGGGAACCGTAGCCTGACAGAAATGCATAGGTGTCACTGACGAGACGTTTCCGGGATCCGGAGACGAGACGCGCCAAGCCTGTACGCCAATCCTGTTCACCTGTCTTCTCCCGGACGAGGAGCTCCAAGGCGGATCGGCAGGAGGCCAATGCTTGTCGATTCGCGTCAGCACCGGCAGAGCTCCACGCATCCAAGGCTCCCTCAATCATCCTGCCGACTTCGGGATGATGATCAAAGAGTGATCGGAGTTCCTCACGATTCTTCAGTCGAACAAATTCCATACCTGGCGCGACGCCCGAAAGGTCAAGGAGTTTCAACTCATTCAACCTACGGGCAACTTCCATCCTCTCCCGCCTTCTCCTTGCGAGGAATTCGGGGATCTCCGTATTGTACACGAGTTCTTCCGCGGCAATAGTCTCAAGACAGCCGACAGCTTTGGCTATTTGGGTGTCTAATCGCTTGTAGGTCCGTGACTTGGCGACAAGCTTTACAAGTTTATCGCTGTTTCCACGGAGTGTGATACCGCTCCGAACAATGGAAATCCCGCGAAGACTGATGATCACCTCGTTGTACCACACATCGAAGGAAGCCGATAGGGTTTGGGATCTCGAAGCAAGGTTTCTCAGAGCGAGGAATTTGCCTGCAGCCTTCGCTCCTTGCTTGTAGCCAGTAAGGTCGAAGACAAGATCTAAGAGATTCACGCCAGCGCTCACTTTGGGATTCATCATTCGCGCGTCATGTGCGAGGGTAGAAGCATCACGCAGGAGCGCTTTTCCCTGATCGATGAGTGGTGTCAGCTTCCATCGCGGATCTTGCACGACAAGGAAACGTTAATGCTCACCTTAAAGGTTATTTGCCCAATCGAATCAACTGGCGTGATGGATTTAAGAACATTACAGGTTTAGGCTGTTTCAATGAACTAGTAACGTGTTTCAAATATCAGATCTTCAAATCTTTACGACTCATGCTTCTATACTTTTTCTGAGGAAAGAACTTCAGGACAGTTCGTATCACCTATCCTTCTGCAGGATTAAACAGATAGAGATTTGCCCGTTAGCCGCAAACAGAACATCTGACCTGCCTGACTAACGAATGACGCCTATGATTTATGGAACTTCAGAAGTTTGAATTTTATCGCCTTGGCAGCAGAGTAGTGGTAGATCGGACCTTATCCGACAAATTTCGCAATTTCTTGCCCTCAACCTTGGGAGCTCAGTTATTGGTAGCAGACTCCCCGAATGGTCTATCATTAGCCACTATCACTCTGTAATCTTCATCGAAAGTTCATAATTGATTGCCAAGAAGAGAGTGATGATTCCTGCATAACAACATACCATTCCGGACATCCTCCGGCGTATCATTCTCACTAATTGGAATAAAAATCAACCTGTTCACACACCTTAACAGCTAAGTTTGTATCTTTCTCCATACCTGAACACTTTCACCCTTATTTCACCCAGACAACTCAGCTGGAGTTTAATGGTGGTGAGGCCTGCCAATTTTTCTGTCTTTAAGCATCCTCGAAATCTCGTCTTTTCCTTCCCAGATCTTTATCAAACAACGTATGGAGTCCAAAATTTCATCCCTCTTCACAAGCAGCTTTACCGGATGTGCAACCCGAATTCTAATTTTGTTCAACGCTTTCGATGAGTCTGCATATTTTTTTAAGAATTTGATTTCAGGATCAGACCAGTTGCATTTTGCGATTACCTCCAGCAATTGAGCCAAAGTCGCACAGCTTAACATCGACTCGTCGTTCTTCACACTCAACTTGCTTATTTTCTTCCGATCTTCCCCTTTCAAACTGTTCAGCCACTTATTCCTCATCTGCGAACTCTGATCAAACAATAGTTCTATATTCACTCTACACAACTGTTCAAGCATCAGAATTACACCATAGGTGTAGAAGTAGCAAATTCTCTTATTGAAGTCGGCATAATTGAAAATGCCGTAACATTCCTTTTTCTCGTTAGTGGCGAAGAAGATTTGATTTTCATTTGACTTCAGGTCGACCATCTTTTTCGCCGCCTGTAGAAGGGTAGTCTGGTGATTTACGAAATACCCATCAGACGGAATAAGGTGCATAAAGGGAAATTTGCCGGTCAACATATATTCAGTGAGTGAATTCTTAGTCATCGTTCCCTCAGGCGAGACGCCATCATTGGTAACAACTATTAGATCGATTCTTTCTTTGCCCATTTCTTGAATCAATTCTTTTACCTTTTCTCTGTTCTCGTCCGATCTGACTTTGATTACTTTGCTCCATGGTGTCATGATTCTCTCGACGTTGAAAGGTATATCATCGAGTATCCTGCCTATTGTATCATTATCCGGATATTCCGAGAACATTCGCACGCGTGAAGTTGAATTGCAGCATAAAGATTTTCTGATGAAAATACACAATTGCCATATCTGCCTGCCTGCTGCTCTGTCCGACAGATGTTAAGTGCTAGGCATTGGCATTGCGGCCGTTAACTTACCGCGTTAGCCTGCGACTATATTTCTGTCAATCTCCTTTAGCAGGTCTTTGTGCCAGTCTTCGAAACTCCTTCCATTCAGACCGGAACCAGACACCCTGCCTATCAGAGCAAGCATCAGCAGCCTGACGTATTCATTCAACTTGGGAATCAATTCGTTCAGGTTATTTATTCCGTACTCGGACAGATGTTTTCGAAGATAACGGTTTACGTCTGAGCCGCCGTGCACTATCCTGCTCCTCAATTCATATGACCGATAAGCCATATTGAATATCTCTTCTCTATGTTTTTTATCGCCTCCAATCAAATGAGCCAGCCTCAAGCTGATTCTAAAACCAATCTCAGACCGATCACGTGGGCCCAGAAGTGCCTCAAGAACTATCATCAGATCTATAAGAGTGTCATATTCATTTCGTTTGAAGTGAATGTTGACAAAGCGCATCGTGGCCAATTTTAGCGCTTCCCATTCATTGAAGTCGATTTTGTTAATCTTTTCCTCAAGCTTCTTCAAGTTACTGACATCGCAGTCGTGGAGAGTATATTTTTGCGACGGGTTAATAGCCAGTTCAAAGAAGTCCACCGAAGCTGCGAAGGAAGCACGGATTGCTCTGGGATAATTCAGGTTGTAGTTTATTTCGGTGTTTGCACCGACGAATTCAGGTTTAAACAGCTGCAGCAATAGCCGGATCTTGAGCTTAATTTCTTCGTGCCTCTTCTCCGACTCGTCGTCTGCGAAAATCAATGGCGGCAAACTGATACAAAACGCCGGGTTAAGAATTCCTGAAAGTCCGGATGGTGGAAGAGCATAAGGGTTCCCCACATTCCGATCGTATGCACCTATTATAATCAGATCCAAAAGCTCCTCTGTTTCTATATATCTCAATCTGCAGCCAAATATTTCAATCGAATCTATGCCAACCATATCAAAATTTCTCAGTACAACAGCGCTCCTTCTGTTTCCATCAGAACTGCCGACATGACTCTTCAGCTCTTCAAACACTTTCGAAAAATTGCCTTGGTTGAATTCGAACTTAAAATTCATAATGTAATCTGCGACGAAATTACGGAAGATCCTGTGCAGAAGAAATGCCTGTTTGCTCATGTCCCGCTTTGTCTCCTCAGGAAATTCCACAGGCAGTGGAAGCTCAATCCAGCCAAAGCGCTCAGCAAAACCTAAGGAAGACATGAATTCGATACACTTTTTCACTTGTGGAAATTCAGCCATTGTAGTGATCTCCTCTGCAAAACCACTCGACATCAGGGGCGATAGTCTTTGAATTTCCTTCATTTTCCACGTTCTGGCTTCATAGTTAATCTCTACTGCCGTGATTTCTTCATTAACTGCAACTTGATTGGCTTTATTTGCAAGTTCACTCAAAACAACTTCAGTTGCAGTTTCGAGAATAGCCTTGAGTCTGTCAAGGTTATCCGACAATCCGTTGCCTTGCATCGCCACCACTGGTATAATAGAATGCTGGTGATTTAAGGTCTTCAGGTGCGTATCACTTAACGCTGACAGGGGTTACGGGAAACCCTGGTCCCTTGGCACTTTTGGTTGGAGGAGTCTTCTAACGACGAAATATGCATTTTTCCAATTGGGGACTTTCAGGTTTGCGAAACTTCCGAAGCAACCGCCTTTGTGCGATTGAGTGATGACAATTTAGGTTCATGCTGGGTTGAATTTGTTCATTACTGTCTATGCTGCAGACACTGTTGCAGGACAACCCATTGCCTTGTATGAGTGTTTTCATAAATGAGTACATATACACACACATATGAGTATCAAGAACATTTCAATCACGGAGGACGCATATGCGAGACTGGCCGCTCTTAAGCGCCCAAATGAAAGCTTCTCTCAGGTGATCAAACGAATCACGGAAAGAAGATCGATCCTTGAGCTTGCGGGCATTCTCTCCGCATCCGAAGCACAGGAATTCAGGGATGCGGTCAAGGATTCAAGCAATTTGAGCAAATTCAGGATGGATGATATTGAGGAGAAGATGAAAGGCACCGAACGGAAGAGAAAGAAATGATAGCCGATACTTCATTTCTGATTGATGTGATGAGAGGAGATCCGGGAGCAATAGCCAGGGCTGAAAAGCTTGATGGTGACGGCATCCCCATTCATCTCACTCCCATCACAGTCTTCGAACTGTATGTGGGAATAGGGCTCAGTAAGAAGTCATCTGAGGAGAAGGCAACTGTGCATTCAGTGATATCGTCAATGTCTGTCTTCCCAATGGACTTCGAGTCTGCGAGTGGAGCTGGCCTTATATTCGCGGCCAAGAAGAAGGGCAGAACTGTTGATCCGGAAGATGCCATGATCGCCGGTATAGCGAAACTCAACCACGAGACTATGCTCACCCGGAGTACCGGCCATTTCAGCGGGATTGAGGGCGTACGCACTGAGAGTTATTGATATTCGGGTCCCGAGTGTTCTAGGGTTTGAAACCGCGCAACTTCCAAATCACTGTCAAATCCCGCCGGGGAAAACTTCCTTTGCTTTCGCCACGGCTCTGGAGCTATACAATTACCACGTGCTCAATTCAGTGAGATTTGCCATTTTCCGGGACAGATTGCATCGTCGGCAGACGAAATAGCCGATATGAATACTGCACCATTGCGCTTATCGCGGCAGGTGTCCAAATTCGAGACAAATCTATTAGGAACGAATCAATATAAGGTACTAGAGGTTCGGTGGCATGGGACTATGAAGAATAACATGACAACTGGCGAAGTCACAATTCTTTCCTTCCTCCTGGGGGGAGAAGGGAGGCGAAAATACAATGCCCCCGTAGGGGGAAAGACACGACTGGTGAAGGAACTCTTCATTCTCGAGAAGGCATATGGGGTAGAAACCGGATATGATTTCATTCCTTACTATTTCGGACCGTTCGCCCCGGAAATCTACAGGGATCTCGCAAGTTTAAGAGCTCTCAAGCTGATAGAGATAGAACCCGGTGTTTCAGGTGATGATATCTCACTCACGCCGAGGGGGGTAACTTTGGCCAATGAGGTATCAACGGAACTACCGAAATCTATCCCTGACAGGATAGCGAAATGCAAGGAGAAATACAATAGCATATCCCTGAATGAATTGATTGACTATGTTTACAAGCACTGGCCAAAGTACACTGACAGAAGTCTCACCGATCCGAACAATATCCTGAAGGAGCTAAAGGCCGAATTCGATAGAGTTGGCATAACTGATGAAGACATCGGAGAGGCAATCGAAGATTACCGGAAAGAGAAAAAATCGAGGGCCAATGAATGCGTGTAGTGGTAGATACCAACGTTTTGTATCCATCGTATTGCA
>JAKBSX010000661.1 GCA_021844725.1 Actinomycetes bacterium
TCCGATCTGAGGATCGACACGCCAAAGTTGCAAAGATTTGCCCTATAACACCGGATCGCTCTTGACCTGTTGAATATTTGCTCCTTATAATGTAGAATATTTGTTTGCAGAGTTATAGGTTTTCTATAACTTCACGTACATATATTGTAATTTATCGAAGGGAGGTCTACATGATGCTTATGCGATCTGATCCGTTTCGTGATCTTGACCGATTGACCCAACAACTCTGGGAAAACTCAGTTCGACCATCAGCCATGCCGCTTGACGCATACCGTGAAGGTGACTATTTCATCGCTGAATTCGATCTGCCTGGCGTCAATCCAGAATCTATCGACATTACGGTGGAAAAGAATATGCTCAGCGTACATGCAGAAAGGCCTCGTGTGGAAACTACTGACAAAGACATTGAAATCATCTCCAGCGAGCGCCTATACGGTACCTTTACGAGACAGCTGTTCCTGGGCGAGACACTCGATACCGATCACATCGAGGCTGAGTACAGTGACGGCGTCCTTGTAGTGAGGATTCCGGTTGCTGAGACTTCAAAGCCTCGCAAGGTTCACATCAATGCAGGAGGCAGCAAGAAACGCACACCAATAAGTGCATAGCTATTATTTTTCAAAGGCCCTTCCCTGCTGGGAGGGGCCTTTGTTGACAGAAAAAATGGGATCAACTTCAAATGGGGCGTGACACAATTGGCTGAAAGCAGTTTTCCTTTCCATGACGAACACCTGGCCATATATTCCGTGGGCCAAGTCGCAGAAATGCTGAACGTTCAGCCAGCATTTCTGCGACGATTGGACAACGAAGCGGTCGTGCAGCCGGCACGGTCAGGGGGTGGTCAGAGACGCTACAGTCAAAATCAAATCTATAGGGTGCAAAAAGTCATGGGTCTTGCCTCCGAAGGACTGACGCTAACAGCCATTCGCAGGCTCCTTGAGCTTGAAGCAGAGGTGCAGCGTCTTAGAAACCTGCTGGATAATCAAGGTTGAACGAATCCCATAACAGCTGTCACCGCCTCTTTTATCAGCAGGTAGAACAGCTGAAGTCGGTCAAATTGGATCCGCCCACGCACCAACGACACATACTGCAAATTTTGGACGGAAAGTCTCTTTCCCCCTGCAGCAACTACCATCGTTAGAAACGAATTAACACCGTTCAAAAAGCTGACAAAGCACCATCCGCATTGACGGGTTTGAACTAGGGGGTAAGGAGAAAACCTGATATGCCACCAAGCCAGATTGTTGGTGAATATGCACCAGCCAATGACAGCGAGACAAAGAGCTTCCACCCTTGCGACTTTGTACGGGATGGGGCGGGTCGCTTTCGCCTTCACAGTTCCGTATACACCGATCAGCACATATTTGATTTAGAGCAAGAACGCATCTTCGGCCACAGCTGGGTCTTCGTAGCTCACGAAGACATGATCCCGCTTCCCGGCGACTACGTAACGACCAATATTGGTACGCAACCGCTTATAGTCTGCCGCGACACTGACAACGAGGTGCACGTGCTGTTCAACCGTTGTGCACATAGAGGGTCAGTTATCTGCCGGGAAGAACGGGGCCACGCTAGTGTATTCAGATGCCCCTATCACGGATGGGTATTCGGCAACGACGGCAGATTAGTTGGAGCCGCTCAGCGCAGTGGGTACCCTGACGACTTCCTGGAGTGGGACCTCAAGCTGGAAGGGGTTCCGCACACCGAAACCTACCGTGGACTAATCTTCGCCAATCTCGACCCCAATGCACCCCCTTTGCTTAACAGAATCAGCTCAGTGCGAAGATATATTGACCTGTGGTGCGACCGCTCGCCAACCGGGAGAGTGGCTCTTCCTGAGGGTGTTCACCGCTACGAATTCCCAGGCAACTGGAAGCTGCAGGCCGAAAACGGTGTTGACGGCTACCACGGCAACTACGTTCATGAATCTTTCGTCGACCTGCTAGAACGCTCTGGTGAACGCGAATCCGGTGATACAAAAAGGGCGCGTAATACCTTAGGTCTACACAACTTCGCAAAAGGGCTTCCCTACGGAGACGGCCTACTTGAACGGGAAGACGGCATGATAGGAACGTTTCCCTATAGAAGCCAGCCCTCATATTGCCATCAGCTTGAGAGGACTTATGGTTCAGAACGTGCAAATGACATACTTATGCAGCGAAACATCTTCATCTTCCCCAGTCTCTTCCTGTTCGAATCACACATCCGCGTAATACACCCTGTTGGACCCGACAAAAGTTACATTGACGTTCATCCAACCTATCTGGTGGGCGCCGACGATCAACTGAATGCCGGACGGCTGTCGGAGCACGAGCGATTCTTCGGACCGTCGGGCTTTGGAGCCCCTGACGATATCGAGGTCTTCGCCTGCACCCAGACTGGCGCGGCGGCGGCAGGAAACCCTTGGCTCGAATTTTCCCGCGGAATGCACCGTGAGTCGACAAATGAGCTGGGTGAGATAGTTGGACACTCAACCGATGAGACTCCGCAGAGGTCTCTCTATCGCGAGTGGCTTCGGCTAATGGAGGGAGACTGTCACGCACCGAAGGTGAATCAGTGATCACTCCCGAATTTCCTGCTGAGGTCCTGACACTGATCAGCGTCCAATCATTCCTTTACAGAGAAGCGCGTCTTCTGGACGAAAATCTACTTGACGCATGGCTTGCCCTATTCACAGACGATGGCGAATATATCCTGCCGATCAAGGACAGTCCTC
>JAKBSX010000662.1 GCA_021844725.1 Actinomycetes bacterium
CCAACCCTACTTGGGAATAGAAGCCCTGGGAGAGGTGAGAAAAGACCTCTGGCGTTAGATGAGAAAGCTTCCTTCACCCGAATATGCCCGCCAGTTCGCAGGTGCATGCTGGGCGTTGCGAAAGAATCCCGGTGATCTGACCGAACGCCAGAGTGAAACACTTAAGCGGATCAAACGATCCGGTGGAGCTCAATATCGGGCCTATTGGATGAAAGAATCTTTGCTGGCTATCTTTGCTGGCTATCTCACAGGCAACGAAGTAAGTGAGCTGATTGGTCGCTGGTGTTCCCGTGCATCTCGGTCACGGATTCAAAGCTTACCAGATTGTCAAAAACGATCCGTAGCCACAAAGATGGAATCATGGCTTCGATTGAGCTTGGAATTTCCAAAGGACACATCGAGGGGTTGAATACCAAGGTCCGGTCCATCATTACCAGATGCTACGGGCTTCATTCTGCATAGGCGACACTAGCACTGGTGATGCTTTCCTGTGGACCAATTGATCATAAACTTCCGTACGAGAGGGCAAGTTGATCCACACTCAGGTCAATAAAGCCTGATAAAATACCACGGCTCGATGTTATCTAACCACTAAAAGTATTCCTCCCTAGCTTCGAATTAGAAAGAGCGTTTCGCCACTAAATTAGGAAAACTATGATAAATCACCTTGTAGATCCCCACAAACTGCTCCGCTTGACAATTTAGTTTCAAAATTGGGTTTAGAACGCCTTTGAAACCTGCTTGGAAAACCGCCACTCGATGCAGAAATTATAAATCTAAGCTAATATTCTTCCAGAAATATTTCATTGTAACCGAAAAGGCAACCTGGGAGAAATCTCAGGACGCAAAGCTTTGAGCCTACGGAGTAAATTCTATGGCGGTCAAGCTTCCGAAGATGTCAATGATCCTAAGGAGGGGTTCCTTAGAGGTGCATTTGTTGAGTTAGGTGCAGTCGAAATATGAAGATACGAAATAGAAATAGACTAGCAATCCTGCTATCAAATACAAGATATGGCTTGCCAAGCAATAGTAGAGTAAGTTTGCTCGATAGGTATTCAGCACATGACATTCCACATCTGGTTAGCCAACCCTCATCAATTCTTCCATTAGTAGAATCAGCAAAAGTAGGGGTAATATAATGACTGTCGTACTAACACCACGACCTCCTGTGTTGCAGGCGAAGAAGGCAAAGTTTCGTAAGAGATTCCTACTGGTAGGTATCGGTTGTTTAGCGGTGTTGGGACCACTACTTGGGGTATCGTTCTTGGGAAACAGTGGCACCGCTAGCGCGTCTGTGACTGGGAGTCCTGCGTCAAGTCTAGTTTATACAGGTACTATTCCCTGTGACATGCTTGGCATTGCAAGCGGAGACACCTCCACCACCTCAGTCACTGTAGTGTTAGCCAACGGAACAACCGCTACCGTAGATCCTGCTACTTCTTCATGCGTCGGTCCAAGTCCGGCCCCTGTTACTCAAGCCTACTTAGAGCCAAGCTGGTCTCCAGCAGCTAACTCGGCTGGATCTGTGACATCCGGCGGGGATATTTCAGTGATCGACTTGAGCGCTGAGCCTTCCGGTACAAATGCTATTGTCAACTTATATACAACCAACCTTCAAAATCTTGGAAGTGACTACAGTTCATTTGCTCTACCAGTTGATGTCTACCAGTGCACACCCACGACAACATCTGGAACAGCCTCTTGTACTACTGCCTCTGCATGGTCAGCAGTAGCAAATGCATCGTCCTATATCACCAACACCAATGGCTCTTATTCTATAAGTCTTCCAGGTGGATACTATTATGACATCACGATCAATAAGGGTGGTGAATACTATTGCATAAGTACCACTGCAGGTTCGCTAGCGCCGACGTTCTTTGTCACGGCTCAACTAGCATGACCAGCATAGAGCAGAGTTCTGGATAGTATTTGAATATGTCATCTAGCAAAGCTAAGCGTTCAGTGACGTTCAGGGGCATTTCTATTAGGAGAGGTCCCTTGGCCATCACAACGCTTGCGGTCGCGTTAGTTGTGACTGGTATGGCATTTGCCCTGGGAAATACGGGGGTCGTTTCCACCAACATTCAGCCTGCACCAGGAGTGCCACCAAGCGGGTCTGTTGCCTCCACAGACACTTCAATTGCTACCTCAGTTACTCGTTCCCAGGGGAATGCTCAACTTCAGACAGGGGTTACGCTAGCTCGGATCGAGGTAGCACCTTCATTTGCCACAAAGCTCAGAGTAAGCGTTTTTTGGACTGATCCCTACGATGCAGGCAAAGCTTTGAACAATCCAAATGCTCAGATCTCTGTAGGGATCTACAATCCCATTCATACCGGAACCTGCACAACCTCGGCGACCTCCACAGTAGCCCAATATGTGACTGTCACAGATGGCTCCACTAGCGGTACAGCAAACACCTACTGCTCGAGGCTAGATACTACTGCTACTGGATCGTCAAGCGTATCCTCTGAAGGAAAGCTTCTAATCACGAAAAAATTGCCAGGAGGTTACTTGCTGCCGACAACACCGGCTCCAAGCAACCTAGCTGGTTGTAGCTCTCTTGGCTCTCAAACGGAGTCCTCTCTCCCCTGGTGCGAGCCGACTGCTACCGCAGCGGGGTCACTAACAACATCGGGTCCCTTGGTAATGTATGTAGTTGCCTCAGTTCTGGTACCAGGAGGTGCGCCGAGGTTGTGCAGGTTCCGGTA